>NZ_JBXYJF010000002.1:0-186694 GCF_057396245.1 Psychrobacter sp. CX16 | reverse complement strand
TGCTAAAATCGCCCCAGACGTTGTTGCAAACCTAGTCAAGGTCTAGACATTAACTACGGTTTACGCCTAGTCTGAAACAATTTTAGCTATCAGCAGTGCTAATTTGCGAATGTTCCACACGCCCTAAATAAACGCTTGTACATAAATGATGTGCACTGATTTTAGTCGCAAAAAGGCATCTGTATATGACTCAATTTATTGATATATTTAATGGTGATGCAGACGGGATATTCTCGCTAATTCAATGGCGAAAAGCTTATCCGGTTAGCTCCGGTGACAAGCAAATGCTAATTACTGGTGTTAAGCGGGATATCTCACTGGTCGATAATATATCAGACAAGATGGCAACTAATGCCAACGTGACAGTATTGGATATCTCATTTGATAAGAACTGTCAGGGCGTTAAGCGGGTTTTAGACAGATGCCAACATCTGTTTTATTGTGATCACCATAAAGCGGACTCGCTGTTTGAGCACCCTAAGCTGATCACCAAAATAAACACCAAGCCAACAGTCTGCACAGGGCTGTTGGTTAATGGTGTGTTGAAAGGCAGTCAGGATCTATGGGCAATTGCTGCTGCATTTGGCGATGGTCTCAATGAGGTCGCCGATAAATATGTGGCAAGCCAAAGACTGAGTACTCAGCAGAGAAATCAGCTCAAAGAGCTTGGGGTGCTTGTTAATTATAATGGCTATGGCAGCAGCGTGCAGGATTTACATTTTGCGCCCGATACGCTGTATGAATTGCTGATGCAATATAACTCACCTTTCGATGTGATAGCAGATTCCCAGTCGCCCTATGCCCGTTTAAAACAAGGCTATAATGCAGATATCGCTTTGGCTAAAAATAGCGAACAGCTGACCCAGCAAGGATTGATAGCGGTACTACTAGGGGATGCTGCTTGGGCAAGGCGTATTAGTGGCACTTATGGTAACCAGCTTGCCGCCGATAATCCCGATAAGCCAGTCGTTATTATCACCACCAATGCATTAGGCTCCTATACCATTAGTCTAAGAGCACCTAAAAGTAATCCGTATGGCGCCAGTACCATTTGTAGCCAGTTTAAAACGGGTGGCGGCCGAGAAGGAGCTGCCGGTATTAACGAGCTACCAAAAGATGAGCTTGATACCTTTTTAGCGGCGGTTCGCAAGTTTTACGACAACCAATAATTAGATCTTTGCTTCATGAATCCTTGATTAAATCTGGCTAACCTTTAGTCGAATTAGAGGCGATTATGGTATATTTAGAGAAACCTATCGTTATTCATATCAAATAAATAATACCCTCTATAGTCGTAGTCAGATATTTGAGATACAAGGCAACCGAGCGCAAGTACTACAAATGTAGGCTTAGCGAGGTTAACACCGTACCTCATTTATATGACTATGACTATAAATAACGACTTAATATATTAATAATAGCTAAGGATTCAGACCATCATGGTTAACAGTATATCTGCAAGTAAAGCGAAGCCTAAACCGCACTGTGTCATTGTCGGTCATTCAATTGAAGCAATTACAACTGCCACTGTGATGGTCAGTCTAGGTAATACAGTAAGTTTATATGCGGATAATGACGCGTTAGATAGCACTCTGACTAACTATAGCTTTGAGCATCAGCAGCAAGCATTGTGGCAGCTGTACTTAAGTCAAGAATCTATTAGGGTTCATCCGTTACCAGAGCAAGCATCAGAGGTATTTGTAAGTTCTGAGAGTGCCGTACAGCAAACTCAGCATGAAGTAGAGCCAAGCTTGTATTGGGTGTTCTATGGTGATTTACCAGAGTCTTGGCGAGTACAGCAGGGTGACGAGCAAACGTGGATTAATCAGTTAAATGACAGCCAAGTACCGGTACAGACTCCGCTTATATTAAGTGGTATCAGTACGTTAGGTATCTTCGCTAATTTGGCTAAGCAGTGTCATCGACCTTGGGTATATTATGTGCCGTTTGTATTCTTACAAGACGGCAGAGCTTATCCGTCTATGTTGTCACCTAAGATATGGTTGATGGGTGAGAAAACAGCAGATTCTGTTGATAAGGTGGTGGTATTACAGCCTTTAATGCAGCAAGCTCAGCAGCATTTTATTACGGATATTGCCACCATTGAATTCTCACGTAGCGCCATCATGAGTATGCTAGCGACTCGAGTGAGCTTTATGAATGAATGGTCGCGCCTAGCGGATCAACAAGGCGTTGATATTCTAGAAGTAGCGACCATCATGGGTTTAGATAAGCGTATTGGCAGTAGCTATCTAAAGGCAGGTTGGGGCTTTGGTGGTCAAACCCTGCCGGCGGAAATTGCTGCACTAGAAGATACTTTGCGAGACACACAAGTTGATAACCGTTTGATGCAAGCAGTCACCGCCATTAACGATGATCAAAAAGAACTGATTTTCCGTAAATTCTGGCAGTATTTCGACGGGGCTATTGAGAATAAGCAGGTTAATATTTGGGGTGCCAGTTATAAGTCTGGTTCTGGGCGCACTTCTGCAGCGGCGATTCATCCGTTACTGCGCCTATTATGGTCATACAACATTACCACTTATGTTTATGCGTTAGAGGCGGAAAGTGAACTAGCAGCTTTGTATCCAGATCAGCCACTGCTTAAGTTTATTTCGCAGTCTACTGAAAAGTTAAGCAGCAGCGATGCGCTATTTGTGTTGTCTTGGCCAAGCACTAAGCGTTTACCAATCAGTGCGATTAATGAGGTGGTTGTGCCTATTTTTGATGCGCAAAATGCCTTTAGCCATCAGCAAATTCAAAGTCTAGTCGGTGATTATCAAGGCATTGGCCGCAGTAAATAAGCGACTAGCTTATTGCGATTAGAATGATTTTATCTGCATAGCTAAAATCATGTGTTCTAGTGGATGCTCCAAATAACAAAATCCCCGTTGACTAAGTCGACGGGGATTTTTATGTTTACTATCGCTTCTATAGAGTTTGACTCATCTTTGACCAATATTAGGGCGTGTCCTCATTTTGAAAATGGTGATAAAAATAAGATAAATCGCAGTCAGACAAGGAAGATAATGCCGTAAATATCGAGATATTTACTCGTTATTTGAGGCAGTATGACAAGATTTAGCTATTTTTAGCCCATTTAAATGTAATCGTACGAATTGAGGAAACGCCCTAATAAAATAAACTAGGCAACTTGAGCACCTTGCTCGGCCAGCCATTGTTTAATCTCATTAATCTCTTCAGCCAGCAGTTTCTCATCACCTTTGGTTTCAATATTGAGGCGAATTAGAGGTTCTGTATTTGAGGCACGAATATTAAAACGCCACTGACCAAAATCTAAACTTAGACCATCAAGAGTGTTTTTATGAGGATTTTGCGGCTGATAATAAGCATCGATACGCTGTAATATCTCGTCGCTATCAACATCGGTTAATCTAAAATTAATCTCACCAGAGCTTGGATAGGCGCTAATACGCTCGTCTACCAATTGTCCCAGAGTTTTGCCGGTTGTTGAGAGCAGTTCAATGGTTAATAACCAAGGAATCATACCGCTATCGCAGTAAAAGAAGTCACGGAAATAGTGATGAGCGCTCATCTCACCGCCATACACAGCGCCTGATTCACGCATAACTTGTTTGATAAAAGAGTGACCAGATTTACTGATAATTGCCTTACCGTCACCTTCGGCAATAATCGCTTCGGTATTATAAAGCACGCGTGGATCATAAACGATCGCAGCGCCAGTATTCTTCTGTAGGAAGGCTTGTGCGAGCATACCCACGATATAGCTGCCTTCAACAAATTCACCCTTGTTATCAAACAAGAAGCAGCGGTCAAAATCACCATCAAAGGCGATACCTAGGTCAGCCTTATTTTCAACAACAGCCTGTTTGGTAGACTCGCGATTGGCGAGAATCATAGGGTTAGGAATGCCATTCGGGAAGCTGCCATCCGGTGTGTGATGTACTTTGATAATATCAATGGGTGCACCGCTTTGCTGCAAACGCTGCTCTAGTAAATCAACTGTCGGACCAGCGCTACCATTGCCTGAGTTAATCACAATCTTCAAAGGAAGAAGTTTATCGGTATCAATAAAGCTCATTAAATGATCGACATAAGCTGTCTTATCTAATTTTTGAGTAACTTGCCCTTTTCCGATAACGTCCGCGAACCCCCCTTGTTCAGCAAGCGCCTGAATATCAGCAAGTCCCGAGTCCGCACTTATAGGTTTGGAGTTTTCGCGTACTAGCTTGAGGCCATTATAATTAATTGGGTTATGGCTGGCCGTTACCTCTATACCGCCCAATGCTTGATAATAACTGGTGGCAAAATAGACTTCTTCGGTACCGGTCATGCCCAAGTCAATAACATCGACGCCGGCATCAATGATACCTTGAATAGCCGATTGCTTGAGTGTCTCGCTTGAGTCTCTGATATCTGCGCCAATCACAATGCAGTTGTTAACCTCATCATTGACGTTATTATTTTGACGCTGATTAGATAAAATCTGAGCGAAGGCGCGGCCAATACGGTAAGCAATGTCTTCATCCAAATTAACGCCTAATTCTCCGCGAATGTCGTAGGCTTTAAATGAAGTAATAGGGCGATGCGGAAAGGTAGCGCTTGTGTTATCTGTCATAGGGCACTCTTTTTATTGGTAGGTCTTTTTATTATGGAAAATAGGTTATGGATAATGAGCTATTAAAAATGGATAGCAGCTTTTGTTAATAGCGTTAAGGTTATTCTAGCATTTTTAATCGGTATTTTTGCAGCGTGAAAAATGAGATAGCTTGACGGTAAATGATGTACGGCTAAGATGCTAAACTATGCAAAAGAAATCGCTGTTTAATCAGTTAAAGGTGACAGACCCTTATTAATCACTCTATTTAAAAAAGGATAAGAGACGACTGTTATGCAAAATAAGACCGCTAGACAGAATAACGATGTTCAATCGCCAGCACCAGTACAAGGAACCCCTGAAGCGACCGGTAATATTAATGACTTATTGGCATTAATGGCCAGACTGCGTGCAGAGTGCCCATGGGATATTAAGCAGACCAATCATAGCCTGATTCCTTATGCTATTGAAGAGGCCTATGAGCTGGCAGAAGCAGTACAAGAGGGAGATATTGAAGACATTAAAGGCGAGCTTGGGGATGTGTTGCTACAAGTCATCTTTCACTGTCAGATTTATGCAGAGCAGCACCAGTTTGATTTAAGTGATGTTATTTATACGTTGCAAAGCAAGTTAATCCGTCGTCATCCGCATGTGTTTGAAGCAGATAAGCTGCCCGATGATGAAGCGGTTAAGAAACGTTGGGATGAAATTAAAGCATTAGAAAATGCAGAGCGTGAGCGCCGTGGTAAGTCCAAACGCCGCTTAGATAATGTCAAAGCAGGTAGTGCCCTGATGCAAGCACAGAGCCTACAAAAAGAAGCCAGTAAACTTGGGTTTGACTGGGACGGTATTGAGGGCGCGATTGAAAAGTTAGAAGAAGAGATTGCTGAACTAAAACAAATTATTCCAACGGATGGGCACAAGCCCGATGCAGCGTTAAAGGCTGAGCTTGAAAAAGAGCTGGGCGATTGTGTATTTGGTTTGGTCAATGTGGCGCGTAAGCTTAATTTGGATGCCGAAGCCGCAACCTTAACCTGTGTACATAAGTTCCGCTCACGTTTTGGCTATATCGAAGATGAGCTGACAAAACAAGGAAAAACCCCTGAGACCAGTAGCTTACAAGAGATGGATACACTGTGGGAGCAAGCCAAACAGCATGAATAAAGCGGAAATGCTTAACCTATATAGAGATAATGGTCTGAGCCAAGTAGTGATAGTTTTGGCGATTGGATTGGCTTTGATGCTATCGACGATGCCAGTTTATGCCCAAGGGCAAACCTTACAGTGCTTTAGTGATATGAATAAGGCGTATAGTTATTTAATGGCGCAAGAGCAATCAGCTGGCAAGAATAGTCAGCAATCAAATACGACATCTTTGATTAATATAAATACTGCCACTGAAGGTGAGTTAACCGGATTAACCGGCATTGGCAGCCGCAAAGCGCAAGAAATTATACGCTACCGCGAAGCATTCGGAGATTTTGATACGATTGATACGTTGGTCTCCGTCAAAGGCATTGGCGTGAGAACTGTTGAGAAAAACAGATCTCGACTCACGATTAGCTCTGACACACCGCCTTAATAAGAGCATCGTTTTTTGCTAAAGAATGCCATTTGACATCACTGGCTAAGTTAGCTGACTCGGGAATACTGGCATAAGCAGATTGGGTGCAGTTGATAAGCTGAGGCACAATTTTGGTACTGATACGGCGTTCAAGCAAGTATAAGTTCACTTTATAAACATCAGATGATTGAGTACTCTCACTGGCCTTAATAGGCTGGGCTTCATTAACGGCCATAAAGCGAACAACTTGTGGTTTAAGATAGCTCCAAGGTCGATACCAAGTTGTCTCTTCAATACTTTTGACCACACTGACTTGCTCAGGTAGCTGATTTAACTGATGATCCTGCCAGTTATATTCTTGATGTAATTGAAAACCAAGCATGCCAATACCTGCAAAGATAGGCAGTAGCCATTTGGGTGCAAGATGTCCTGTAAACTTGCTTAAATGCCGAATAATAAGGGCAATACCCGCCATACCAAATCCTGCGGTAATAGTGGCAATAAATTCATAAATCATAACGCTTTTCCTAAGTGCTCTATACTCATGTGTTTCTGTATAGGGTTTTGCTGTGTTCTATAGTCAAAATTATTTAAAGGTCATCTAATAACACGTGAAGTGATTTTCTTATCGAGTAGTACGGCGAACTAAGCTAACGGCATATTTGTCTAAATGACTTTGACTATAAAACCTATGGTAGGTTAGGGCTGTGTCCGCTTGCAGTAGCAAACGGATACAGTTTTAAGCAATTTAAAAGCAGTTTGTTTTAGTGATGTAGATTAATGATCGACCGCACCTGTCGCACCGCGGGGGGTACGTACACTTTCAACCAATTGTTGAATATGCGCAGGTGGTGGTGCAGTCATAGACGATACTAAGAAGGCTACGCCAAAGTTAATCAATGCACCAATCGCACCAAATGACAGTGGCGAGATACCAAATAACCAAAACTCTGCGGTATCTGGGAAATTCGCTGTGCTTGATACAAAGAACCAGCCTTTAAACACAAAGATATAGACAAGCGTTGTGATTAAGCCTGCAAGCATCCCTGATATAGCACCAATGCTATTAATGCGTTTTGAGAAGATGCCCATCATCAATGCTGGGAATAAAGAGGCACCGGCGATACCGAAGGCAAGTGCTACAACCTGAGCGGCAAATCCTGGTGGATTTAGACCTAAGTAGGTTGCCACAACAATCGCCACACCCATAGAGATACGCGCTGCTAATAGCTCACCTTTATCACTAATATTAGGGTTTAAGTTACGCTTGATTAAATCATGGCTAATGGCAGATGAAATAGCCAATAACAAACCTGCTGCGGTTGATAGAGCGGCAGCCAGACCACCAGCAGCGATAAGACCAATAACCCAAGGTGGCAGATTGGCAATCTCAGGATTAGCCAGTACCATAATATCTTTGTTTACATTAAGCTCATTACCCGTCCAACCAGAGCTATCAAACTTACCTTCTAATACGAGACCGTGTGCTAAGCGTGCTTCATCTAATAGTGCAGTAGCTGCAGCAATATCGCCACCATTGGTTTTAGCCTCATCAAGATTAAGCTGTGCTTGACCTAAGCCACTATCATTGTACATTTGAATACGGCCGTCATTATTTAAGTCGTTATATTGGATAAGACCAGTTTCTTCCCAAGTCTGCATCCAGTTAGGACGCTCATCGTAAGACAATGCGGGTGCGTCAACACCTTGAGGATAAATGGTATCGATAAGGTTTAAACGGGCCATAGCACCGACCGCTGGTGCAGTGAAGTAAAGTAGTGCGATAAATACCAGTGCCCAACCTGCTGACCAACGCGCATCAGAAACCTTAGGAACGGTAAAGAAGCGAATAATAACGTGAGGTAGGCCTGCTGTACCAATCATTAATGATAAGGTAAACAGTACCATGTTTAATTTGTTAGGAACATCCGCAGTATAAGCAGTGAATCCTAACTCAGTGACTACTTGATCAAGCTTGGTTAATAGAGGAATACCTGAATCTACATGGTCAGAGAACAGCCCTAAACCAGGAATCGGATTACCCGTTAATTCAAGTGAGATAAATACTGCAGGCACAGTATAAGCAATGATAAGAACCACATACTGAGCGACCTGAGTATAAGTAATGCCTTTCATACCACCAAGTACAGCGTAGAAGAAAACAACAACGGCAGCAATAATGAGGCCTGTTGTGTTATCCACTTCTAAGAAGCGAGAAAATGCCACACCAGCACCGGTCATCTGACCGATAACGTAGGTCGTTGAGGCAATAATCAGACACACCACAGCGACTAAAGCAGCTGTTTTGGAATAAAATCGATCACCGATAAAGTCGGGCACCGTGAACTTACCAAACTTACGTAAATAGGGTGCTAATAGTAAGGCCAGTAATACATAACCGCCTGTCCAACCCATAAGATAAGTAGATGCGCCATATCCGCCAGCGGCCAATAAGCCCGCCATTGAGATAAAGGACGCGGCACTCATCCAATCGGCACCAGTTGCCATACCGTTAATAACAGGGTGGACACCGCCACCAGCAACATAAAACTCTTTAGTAGAACCTGCGCGGGCCCAAATAGCGATACCGAAATATAGCAAGAAGGAGGCGCCCACAAATAAAATATTAATCGTAAATTGACTCATTAGAGCTACTCCTCGTCTACGCCGTATTGTTTATCGAGCTTGTTCATACGCCACGCGTAGAAGAAGATGATGATAATGAAGGTGGCAATAGAGCCTTGTTGGGCAAACCAGAACCCTAAATCAGCCCCACCAAATTTAATGCCGGCTAGTAGCGGCCGAAGTAAAATGGCAAAGCCGTAAGGAACAATTGCCCAAACTGTAAGGCAGCCCAAGATAAGTCGGACATTAGCCTTCCAGTAGGCGGAAGAGGTATCAGAATGATGCATACGACAAACTCCTTTTGTCAGAATAAGGGAGGCGGCGATGGCCTCCGAGATAGACTGCATCCTGCAGTCGCTATTTGTATGATTTTTATTAATTAATTTTCTTTATTACAACTGAATGTTAAAAAATAGTTAACAGCTTGATTTAGTTTACAAGTGTATTATGACGATAGCAACCAACTATTTTGATAAATCTATTTTATTTTCAATAGATTTATTGGTTTCGGTGTCAGTGCGGAGTCAATAATCGCTAAAGTAAGTCATGGTGTTTATTTAGCCGTTAAGGTTGTGCTCTTTTATTCAATTTTTTAGAATGACCCGCAACGGTATCTAGCAAAATCCTATTGCTCTGAAATAGCTACTTTTTGCTAAAAAAAGCCACTTTGATGGTTACTATGAATTTAGATAGTTACTATGAATTTAGATGGTTACTATGTATTTACTTATTAATTTTGGCTAATGTGATTCACTACAGCCCAAAAATTTGAGCACGCAGATAAGCTGTGTGAGCGTCAACCACTTAACTTATTATCTAGACCTAATTCATCTTAACATCCATGTTGATGGGTGCTGCGCTAAGTAAGGTAGCAGTGCTGGCCATATTTGTATATGCGCATCCATACTCTGTGCTCTATTAAAGGATCAAAGGCGTTTATAAAGCGATAATCAAGAGAGGTCTGGATTAAAGGAGATAACTTATGTTGGATGCTTTTAATGCTTTTGTCGGATGGGGTAATGGTCTTATTTGGGGTAATGATGATTGGCTCATCATGAATAATCCTTGGTTCGGACTATTGGTTTTTGTATTAATTGGTGCTGGACTCTTCTTTACGGTCGCAACTCGATTTATTCAATTTCGTCATTTTGGTCATATGTGGAAGCTGCTACGTACCTCAGGACAAGGGCGTAAAGATGGCGGTATTAGCTCTTTTGAAGCATTAATGACCTCACTTGCAGCACGTGTTGGTACCGGCAACCTAGCTGGTGTTGCTATTGCGGTGTATGTCGGTGGTCCAGGGGCCGTGTTTTGGATGTGGATAACTGCGCTGGTGGGTATGTCAACCAGCTTTATTGAGTCAACTCTCGCGCAAGCTTATAAAGTACCGCACGATGATAACGTCTACCGAGGTGGACCTGCTTATTATATCGAGCGCGGTGTCGGTCAGCGCTGGATGGCAGTGCTATTCTCACTATGTTTATTGGTCGCCTTTGGTCTTGCGTTTAACGGTGTACAGGCCAATACCATCGCTCAAGCGACTAATGAGGCCTTTGGTATTCCGGCTTGGGCAACCGGCTTAGTTTTAGTGGCACTGGTTGCCCCTGTGGTCTTTGGTGGACTGCGTTCGGTGGCGCAAGTGGCCGGTAAAGTGGTGCCTATTATGGCAATTTTATATATCTGCCTTGCGCTATTTATTATTATCACCAACTTCTCATTATTTCCTGTCGCTATTGCGCACATTGTTAAATCAGCATTTGGTCTCGAGCAAGCCGCAGGCGGTGTGCTCGGTTATGGTGTTGCCCAAGCGATGATTAATGGTATCAAGCGTGGTCTGTTCTCGAATGAAGCCGGTATGGGTTCAGCGCCGAATGCTGCTGCAACCGCAAAAAGTCATCCTGACCATCCGGCAGTGCAGGGCTTTATGCAAATGCTAGGCGTGTTTATCGATACATTAGTGATTTGTACTGCGACAGCCTCTATCATTATCTTATCAGGAGTGGTTGACCCAAATGTCGAGCAAGAAGGTATTCAATTAACACAGCTTGCTTTATCACATTATGTGGGCGATTTGGGCGTGTACTTTATTGCCATCGCCATTTTCTTCTTTGCGTTTACCTCTATTATTGCTAACTACAGTTATGGTGAATCGAACCTAGAGTTTATTTCAGGCAGCAAAAATGCTAAGCCAGCCATTATGGTTTTCCGAGTAGTGGTATTGGCTATGGTATTTATTGGTTCGGTGGCCAGTCTGCCTGCTATATGGAACTTTGCCGACTTGTCTATGGGTCTAATGGCGTTAACCAACTTAGCAGCGATTTTGATTTTAACCCCAGTGGCGCTGCGTATCTTGAAGGATTACGAGCGTCAGATTAAAGAGGGTAAATCCCCTGACCAAATCACCTTCGATCCTGATCGATTTGTGAAGCTAAAAGACGAAGCCAATCGTGACGCTTGGAAAGATTAGTTTCCATTTAGCTTGTGTTTTAAACAGCGCTATCTAAAATAACTGTCCATAAAAAATACCCCGCTCAATTGAGTGGGGTATTTTTATGCTTACTATGATTAATTCAAACTAATTTTTGTAAAAATTATTTTAAAATCAATAGTTTATAAGCGACTACATGTTTGGATAGTTAGGGCCGCCGCCACCTTCAGGGGTTACCCAAGTGATGTTCTGTGAGGGGTCTTTAATATCACAGGTCTTACAATGCACACAGTTCTGTGCGTTAATCACAAACTTCGCACCTTCGGCATCCTTCACTACTTCATATACGCCAGCTGGGCAGTAACGCTGCGCAGGCTCAGAGTAGATAGGTAAGTTGACCGTGATAGGCACAGTCGCATCCGTCAGCTTCAAGTGGGTTGGCTGATCTTCAGCGTGGTTTGTGTTAGAGATAAACACAGAAGATAACTTATCAAAGGTCAGTTTGCCATCTGGTTTTGGATAATCTGGCTGATAAGCTTGGCTAGCTTTGTCTAACGCATCGTAATCTGGCTTAGTATCATGGATAGTTAATGGCATTTTACCTTTAAGCAGGTTGTGCTCGATAAAGGTAAACGCACCGCCCATAAGTAGGCCCATACGGTGTATTGCAGGTGAGAAGTTACGTGCAGAATTGTTGTCTTCATACAACCATGATTCTTTATATAGCTTGCTGTAGCTTTCTACTTCGTCATGCTGACGACCAGATTGTAGCGCTGCGAATACAGCTTCAGCGGCCAACATACCTGACTTCATTGAAGTATGTGTACCTTTGATTTTCGCTGGGTTTAGGAAGCCGGCATCATCACCAACCAATACGCCACCTGGGAAGGTCAGCTTAGGTAATGAGTTAAGCCCACCTTTAGTCAACGCACGTGCGCCGTAAGAAATACGTTTACCGCCCTCTAATACATTTTTGATAACTGGATGCGTTTTTAGACGCTGCATCTCATCAAATGGCGACATGAATGGGTTGTGGTAAGACAAGTCGATAACCAGACCGAAGCTTACTTGGTTATTCTCGTCATGGTATAACCACCAACCGCCGGTGGAGCCGGTTTCAGTCAATGGCCAACCTAGACCATGCATGACAACGCCTTCTTCATGCTTGCTTGGGTCAACTTCCCAAAGCTCTTTTAGACCGATACCATAATGCTGTGGATCACTGTCTTTGTCTAATGCAAAACGGCTGATTAAACGCTTACCTAAATGACCACGGCAGCCTTCAGCGAAGATAGTGTATTTGGCTAATAATTCATAACCAGGCTCATAGCTTGGCTTGTGTGAACCATCCGCTGCAACGCCCATATCGCCGGTTAATACACCGCGTACTGAGCCATCATCATTGTATAAGATGTCAGAAGCACTAAAGCCTGGGAACATCATTACTTCAAGCTCTTCTGCTTGTTCGGCAAGCCAGCGAACCACATTACCTAGAGACACAATATAGTTGCCATTATTGTGCATTGGTGCAGGAACAAAAGCATCAGGTACTTGCATTGAGCGAGTGGCAGAGTTTAGATAATAAATGCGGTCTTCTTTAGCAGGTACGTTAAGCGGTGCACCTTTTTCTTTCCAGTCAGGAATAAGCTCGTCAAGTGCACGTGGCTCAATGACAGCACCAGATAAGGTATGAGCACCAAACTCAGAGCCTTTTTCGACCACACACACCATAAATTCGTCATTACCAGCTTCTAGAGCGAGTTGACGTAGGCGAATGGCTGCTGACAGGCCAGAGGGACCACCCCCAACAATAACAACATCAAACTCCATCGATTCACGTTCTATTTGTTCATCTTGCATTTCAGACTCCTTATAGCTGGCTCAATAATGCCATCACACACCACGAAAGGGGGTATGGATTATGTTAGTTTGATCGCGAAGGTTTTTTATTACTGTGAATATACCCAATTGACGCATAATTAGCGACAATCAGTCAGCATATAAAAAAGCTTTTATGACCAAGGCTGGCGGAAATATAAAAAAAGGGTTGCAGTTAGTAACCTATTATAAAATAAAAGTTAGACAAAGACGACACGATTTGTGACTAGGCCGTGATAAAGTGGTAATTATCCTCAGTTTGACCTATTTATAAGCAGAATTCCAATAAGGATAAAAGAATAATGACAAACTCAAATCAGAACACGCCGCCTGTTGGCAGTAGTTTAAACAACATCTCAGAATATATTAAAGAGGCAGCCACTGAACGCCGTGGCCGATCGATTCCGCCACTCGATAAATGGAATCCAGAGCATCATGGCGAAATGGATTTAGTGATTAAAGCCAATGGAGAGTGGTGGCATGAGGGCGGCCGAGTCACCCGTCAATCTTTGGTCGATTTGTTTGCGACTGTATTGTGGGCAGAGGGTAGCGGTGATGATATACAGTATTATCTAAAGACACCGGTCGAGAAAATCAGTATAACCGTTGAGGATGTGCCGTTTTTTATCACTGAGGTGAATGTTGTCGAAAAAGACACTGGTCCTGTGCTTGAGTTTTTGACCAGTACGGGCGATGTGGTCGATTTAGATGATGAGCATCCCTTACAGATGGGCGTTTATAATGGTGAGGAGCGACCTTATATCGAAGTGCGCTTTGGTATGAAAGGGCTTATCTCACGTAATGTATTAATGCATTTGATTAATTTAGGGCAATTAACCGAGAAGGATGGACAGACCTTATTGACCTTAAACAGTGGCGGTAAAGCATATGCGTTATCGGTGGCTAACTAATTAGGATTAAATAGTTAAGTGAGCGTTTAGAAGAAGCTTTAGCTATCGGTGAATCCCCAACAGTCGTTTAACTGTCGAGTGTTTATCGTATCGTTTTTAAGCGTCTGGGTTTAAAATAGTCTGACAACAGCATCACAGCTGCTAAATTAAAAGACGATGATGTTCAAAATTGATCAGCTTTGAGAGGACACTCTATATAAGGCTCATCTTCAAAAGGTAATAGATCTGTATGACCGCTATGCCAATACCTGACTCCATGTTATCGACTGACGCTCAGTTAGATGATTTCACCGATTTAGACTTTCCTACACAATTAGATGCCGCTGCACCCATTGGCTTATTTGACTCTGGGGTTGGCGGCTTATCTGTGTATCAGCATCTAAAACAGGTACTTCCAAATGAGCGCTTTGTGTATTATGCGGATACGCTTAATGTACCTTACGGGCCGCGCTCGAGTGAAGAGATCAAACAGTTAAGCTTAGCTGCCGTCGATTGGTTAGCGGCGGCCGGTTGTAAATTAATCGTCATTGCTTGCAATAGTGCCTCTGCTCATGCGCTGAAGGTGGCTCGTGAACAGTATCCTCATCTGCCTATCGTAGGGCTAGTCCCCGCGTTAAAACCGGCAGTGCTTAATAGTCAAAACAAAAAAGTAGCCGTACTTGCGACCAAAGCGACGTTAGATGGTACGCTTTTAAATCAAGTCATTGATGATTATGCCTATCCTGCCGGTGTTGAGGTTGTTAAATGGTTTGACCCAGATTTGGTGCCTTGGGTCGAGGCGGGCATGCCACTTGAAAGTAAGACAGCCATTCAGCTAAAGAAGCAGTTGCAAGCCTTTGCCAAACAGCAAGTCGATTATTTGGTGCTTGGTTGCACACATTACCCATTTTTTCGCCAATTTATTAGCGATGAGATAGCCGCTCAGGGTTTAGATATTCAAGTACTTGATTCGGGGGCTGCGATTGCCTCTCGGGTGAAAGAGGTATTAAGAGCAGAGAATAAGCTGGCGAATGGATTGGCCCAAATTGACGCTCATATTGAAATCAACAACTCAAGCATCAATATCAACGTAATTAAGTCAATATTGTCTTCAGAGACACAGTTGTCTAAAGTAGCCGATTCAGATATTACTGATACGCCGCAACTTGGCATAGAGAATCTTATTGGCACAGAGCCACTGACCTTTTATGTGACTGACCCTGAAGCAAATTTGGACGAGGTGGCTTCTTTGGTACACCGCCTATTGACCTAATCAGCTGTTTTTAGGTTATTCTTAACAAATGGCAGGCTAAGTTAACTATATTTTAATATAAAGCATACGTATTATGGTTGTACTGGCCTCAGGGTTACAGTAAAATTCATTGAAAATTTGCAGGACAGTAGGCTCGCTGTGTATTATGGAAAGTGAGTTAACTTTTTTGATTTTAGCGACCGACATGGTCTAAGGATAGAGATATGAGCAGCCCAGAAAGTGAAAGACTAAAAAAAGAATTAGATGAGCTTGAACAAAAAATGCATAGCGCAGAATCTCAGCACACGCTAGATGAGCATGTGGCAGATATGAAGCGCCGTGGTATTGACCCTAGTGAAACCTATCAAAAATGGGACGATGACGAAGAAGAGGAGGACTGGGGCAATGAAGCATGGAAGAAAAATGGTGAGTGGAAAAAGAAAACCCCTTGCGATTTAGATGAGAAAGCACGTGAAAGTTGGGACGGCGATAGCGGCAAACCGAATCCACCACCGTTCGTATAAGCTCTGTATTCAAAAGACAAATAGGTTCTTAACGAGCTAGATTCTATTGGGTAAATAAAAAAGACCACGCATATTGCGTGGTCTTTTTTGTATTCATGACTGTTACTAGGAATGTACTAGCAACAGTATAATTAGTGAACTACTGAATGGTTACCGCTTTAGCCTCGCTAAGCCTCTACATTTGTAGTACTTGCGCTCGGTTGCCGTGTCACCCTTTTAGACTTCTCTGACTATATTTGAATCTATTTGCCTGTATCGGTACGAATTAGGCGAATGGTACCGTCAGCATTAACAACGCGGCGATAACCTTCTTGCTTATCAATGAGCTGAGAAATGCTGTCATTGGTGGCGCTTGGCTGTCTTTGCGGCTGAGCATACGTTGGCTGATAGCTGCCACGATTTGGCTGGCTACTCTGACCTTGGCTACCCATGATGAGATGATAGAACTTCTGACCTGCACGTCCATCGGCTGGATAAACGCCTTTACTGGTTTGATACTGTCTGATAGCGGTACGGGTATTGTCACCGATAATGCCGTCAACTTCGCCAATGTCGTAGCCTGCATCAAGTAGCGCTTGCTGAATTTCTCGAGATTGACGGCGGCTAATACCGGGGTCATCGGTTGGCCAAGCAGTGATAAAGTCTGTACGACTGCTGTCTTCTTTCTCAATCAAATCTGATAAATGAGCAATGGCCAGTGCATAATTCTCAGACGCATTATAAGAATAGAAAGTATCGAAGTTTTTACCCACTAAAAAAGCAGGGCCATCCAAACCTGCGGGTAATAACAAGCCCGCACTGCTTAAATCGTAAGGAAGCGGGCGACCATCGGCTAAAGTAAAGCCCTTATCACGCCAGTAGCTTAATGATTTTTTATTCTTGCGATCACTTGAACCCCAAAATCCTGCTGGAATCTTAACTTCATAACCCCAAGGCTCACCACTGCGGTAGCCGCGTTTTTTCAGGAAGTTTGCCGTTGACGCTAGTGCATCTGGTTTGCTGTTTACCAAATCACGGCGACCGTCCCCATCAAAATCAACCGCTAAGTCTAAGAAGGTACCCGGCATAAACTGAGTTTGACCAAACGCACCTGCCCATGAGCCTTTCATGTCACTTGGCGCAATATCACCACGTTGAACAATTTTTAATGCATTGGCATATTCACCACGGAAGTAAGATTGGCGACGGTCAAAGCAAGATAGGGTAGCAAGCGACTGAAATAAGTCTTTTTTACCCAAAGTTTGCCCGAAATTTGACTCAACACCCCACACACCTAGAACATGCTCCGCTTTAACACCATACTGGGATTCAATACGGCGCAAGGTATCTGCCATTTCATGCTTAGCTCGGATACCATCTTCAACACGCTCTTTATCAACGAGTGATGATAGGTAATCCCAGACATCTTTTTGGAACTCTGGCTGATAGTTTAACGATTGAATCACGCTAGGATCAGGCTCGCTAGGGCGATAGTTGTTAAAGGTATAGCTGTCTACACCGCGAAAGGTGCTAGAGTTCTTTAGTGTACTTAAGCACTGCTGAAATTCAGAGTTTGATAAATAGGGTGCAGGCGGCTTGGCGGCATGTGCTGAGGTGGCAGCAATGGATAGCCCAAGAGAGGTGGTGATTGCAGCGGTAATCTTGGTGTAATACATAAAGGTGTTCCTTACTAAGAGGGGCGGTGCGAAATACATGTGATAAATAGACACAAAATATAGGTTAGCTTAGGGTAACTAAATTCATCTTTAAATTAAAGGTGTTAAGGTTTTTAGTTACGATAAGATGACGTGAGAACAAGGTAGGGGTGAGGTCATTGTATCGGTTTTATATGATTAACCTATTAAAAAAGCCCCGATAATGGAGCTTTTAATAATGAGACAATTGATTACTTTGAATTAGACCTTGCTCTGCTTAGATAATCTGAGAGTCAATCTATGTGTTAGTTTGGGCACCAACTCAACCACATCCAAATGGGCATTGGCTGTCTCAATACACAACATACGCTGATAGTCGTCATTGGCAAATTGTGAGACTTGTTTTGATTTCTCAATCCAAGGATTCCACACCACCGTACTATTGCTACCGTCAGCGTGAAGATAATAGGTTTGCGTTGGCGTGTTTAAAATAATATCTGGAGCACCATGATAAATACGGTCAACTTCGCCTCCAAAAGTGATATCACCCTGTTGGGTCTTAGTTTGCCAACCCTCGGTTAGCGTATCACTGTAATGGATACCATCAAAGCCTCTAACCGTGGTTTGAGTGATGTCATCAGTTGGCAGATAGGTGTGTAAAGCCTGAGAGATCGTAACGGGGTGGTCACTATTATTCTGGGTAAGTAGCGTGATGCCAAAGCCATGAGCATCAAAGTTAAAAGCCGCTGTTAAGTCCAGATTTGGCTCGATATCAGGCGACCTTTTTAGTATTAATAGCAACTCAGCGTTGCCATTGTTATCGATATTGAAACTGTCAAAATCAAAATTCTGAGTACGCGCATAACCATGCTGCGTTAAATCAAATGGGCTGCTCTCAAAGCTTTGTTTGACCGCTTCAGGGTTGGCAGTAAATTGTCCAAATACTGGCCAACAAATGGGCACACCGCCGCGCACTGAGTCTTGCTGATTATATTCTGCAAGCTGACTGAGCCACAACCAATTATCAGTATGATAGTGTGGCGCTAGGTTTTCAAAGTCTTTATTTTCTGCATTATCTACCGTATTAGAGAAGTAAATCAGCTGCGCACCTTGTAGTAGTACGACTGCTTGATAGCGGTCACTGTCTATATGTAGCGCATCGAGCGCACCGATTTTGATAGGGTTAAGTGCAGTATATTGCGAATCAGTTGGCATAGTTATTACGTCTGTAATCGATAAATGGGAATCGGTGGTATAGACAGTCTATCAAGTCTTATTGGTCAATAGCCACGCCTGATTAATCAGAGTGTCCGCCGGACTATAATTGGCTTGAGTCAAAAACGCTACCTGATAGTCGGCTTTATAATAGTCATGCATGCGCTCATCACTGATTACAAACGGTGGTCCAGATTGGGCACGGCTTTGTAGCGTCTGTTCATCTAACGCATCGCTGTTTAACGTAAAGTTAAGCACCAACTGCGGCGCAGTATTTGTCAGCCTAATCACCTGTTGTACGTAACGGCTACGTAATGAGTTATCACCCTTATCAGGTAGGGCGACTAAGGCCGCACGATCATAAACCGCAGCAATGTCACCGATATCCTTTTGGCTTAATTCAAAAATATCACCCGCCCAAATTTGAATTGTTTGTCCGGCATATTCACCTTTATAGAGAGTTAGGTGGATATTGCGTGGATGCTCAGTAATTGTAGCTTCAATACTATTTTCATCAAAAAACTGCTGTACCGCAGACTCAATGAGTTCAACACCGACGACTTCATAACCTTGCTCGGCGAGCCATAACATATCGATACTTTTACCGCATAACGGGACAAAGACATGGCTGGCAGGCGTGATGTTTAAGGTTTTGAAATAGGAGACTAATAAGGTATTAGGCTGAGCTTGATTAAAACCTGGTTGCGGCTTTTGCCATTTTTGTTGCCAAAATTCATGATTCATAATGACTCGTTAGCTATCAAAAGAGGGTAGGTGAGATATTATTGTACAAAAAAAGCCAGAGCTATTTTTAATAACTCCAGCTTTTATTCTCTAGCTGATACTAACCATTAGCGACGGTTAAATTTTCATTGGTCATTAAACTAGTTAGTCAAGAAATCAGCTGACTTATTTTGTCATATATTCTTTGAACTCTTTACGCAGTTTGCCTAATTTTGGTGGGATGACTGCTTGGCAATAGCCTTGAGTTGGGTTTTTATTGAAGTAATCTTGATGGTGCTCTTCGGCAGCATAGAATTCATGCACAGGATGTACTTCGGTCACGATTTGTAGCCCCATATCGCTTAGTTTGCCAATCACTCGATCGATGGTTGGCTTTTGCGCCTCTTCATCGGTATAAAACACCACAGAGCGGTATTGGCTACCGATGTCATTGCCTTGACGGTCTAGACTTGTGGGATCGTGTGTGGCAAAGAAGATATCTAAAATAACTTCTAATGGCACAATAGAGTCATCAAAATCCACACGGACCACTTCGATATGACCGGTTTTGCCAGTACAGACATCTTCGTAGTTGGCTGAGGCTTCATCACCGCCCATATAGCCTGAGGTGACGTTTTGTACGCCTTTTACTGATTGGAATACTGATTCGGTGCACCAAAAGCAACCGCCGCCGAGTACTAATGTTTGCATAATTTATCCTTAAAATAAAACGTCAATTAATTGTGTTGTTGTGACTAAATTTTAGCAGGGCATTGCAGTGATATAAGTAACAAACAGTAATGATATAATACAATGTGTTCAACATTAACAACCCTAAATGAATAAGAGAATATCGATGTCAAATACTGGGAATCACCAATCGTCTGTCATTTACGACAACGTCTTCACCACACCCCTAGACAAAGCCGCTCGCTTCTCCTTTGATGAGCAAGTGGTCGCGTGCTTCCCAGATATGATTCGCCGCAGTGTACCAGGCTATGGGCAGATGTTGGCGATGCTACCGATATTTGCTAAGCGGCATTGTCAGTTTGGTCAGACCGACGATGAAGGTAAGCGCATTAGCCGTGTGTATGATTTGGGCTGTTCCCTAGGTGGTGCCACTATGGCATTGTTAAATGAAGCGGGCGGATTTACCGTAGATCAGCTACAAATCAAAGCGGTCGATATTTCACCAGCGATGACCGAAAAAGCGACGCGTGTGTTGGCGGAAAATTATCCAGACCATGACATCGAAGTCATCACTGCAGATATTCGTGGCTTTCAGCTTGAGCCGTGCGATATGGTGATTTTAAATTTAACCTTACAGTTTTTACCGCCAGAAGACCGCACCCAAGTACTGCAAACCATTTATAACGCCTTAAATGATGGTGGTATTTTGGTATTGACCGAAAAGACGCATACTGGCGACGAGCAAGATGATGCATGGCTAGTCGAGCGTTATTATGATTTTAAACGCGCCAATGGTTACAGTGAGCTTGAGATTAGCGGCAAACGCAACGCCTTAGAAAACGTGCTGATTACTGATAGCTTAGATGCCCATCACAAACGCCTAGCAGAAGTGGGCTTCCGCCGTAGCTTGACGTGGTTCCAATTCTTAAACTTTGCGTCTATGATTGCGTTTAAATGATTCACTACATAACTGGCGGTGAGCGCTCAGGTAAAAGCAGCTATGCGGAGCGCTTGGCCGAACAGCTTAGTGATACGCCTTATTATCTGGCGACCTCTCGGGTGCTTGATGATAATTTTGCTGAGCGTGTTCAGCGCCATGTTAAGGATAGGGCAGAGTCGAGCAGTCAGTGGACAACCATTGAAGCGGATTTGAATTTAGCAGAAGCGTTAAAAAGCTGCTTTAATGAGCATAAATCTGATTCAAACCAACATAACCAACCGCTTGTCATTGTTATCGACTGTGTTACCTTATGGCTAACCAATTACGTTATGGATTACGACTATGATATTGATCAGTGTTTGGGTTTAGCCAAACAAGAAGTTGATTCTCTAGTGACTTTTGCCAATCAGCATAACGCCACACTGTTTATTATCTCCAACGAAATTGGTATGAGCTTACATGCTGAATCAGTAGAGGGACGACAATTTGTGTCGTTGCAAGGTTGGGTTAATCAATATCTGGCGCAAGTAGCGGATAAAGCGACTTTGGTGGTGTCAGGATTGCCGGTTAGTTTGAAGTAAACTAAGCTATTAATAGATAACAGATGAGCCAAATCGATACGCTAAAAGTTCAGGCTTCAGCCAATTCAGCTCATCTTTATATCTCTTAATCTATTTCACTAACAGTCAGTTTTTGTTGCTGTTTATCGTACTGATACCGAAGAGGCTTAGAGTTATATCCAGTTGCTTCAGACTCATCTATCTTATTCGCTGATTGTTCAAGATGAATAAACTCCTCATCTATGAGTAAAATCTCAAGACCTTCTTCAGGCTCAAACAAAATCTTACCTTGCCAGTTTGCTATCCCAGTTCGCCCATCATCTTGTTTAAAAGCCAATAAATCTTCGATAAAGCTAGTAACGATAGCATCAGGTGCTGGCTTAATGATGGTAATAGTTTGCTAAGCAGTCTCCATTAATCGATTTAATGACTAGGAATAAGTGATGATACCATTTTCACTCGAACAAAAAATTCATCAAGTTATCACCGAAAAGTTGAGCCTAAAAGACTTTGAGCAATGGCTATATCAAGAAGACGATTTGGAGTCTGCAAATCCAGGTTTATATTTTGAGCTGATTTCTTTTGATTATAGTCGTGAGTCTAGTCTTAAAGCATTTCAGCTTAACTTTGCAAAGTATATTGGTTTTCATAAATTTGAAGCAGATTTAATAAAAGAACACTTATATTCGATTATTAATAGAGAAGGTGATTATATTCACTCTATTCGAATGTTATATGAGTTTTATTTTATAGGATATGAGTTTTTACAAAAGTTAGGCTTGAGTTACGGGCTCTGGGTTATGCATGCTCAAACCTCTGATTCAAATGGTAATGTTAAAGATATTGTTGACAGTCATTATCCCGATATTATTTACGATACTAAAAATGCATTAAATTGGTTAGAGTCTGAAAAAATTGTCTTTAAAGCAGAAAAATGTGACTTGGGCGGTTTTGAATATGATGATTTACGTAGTGAAGAAGAAAAGCAACAAGGGTCGTGCTGATTTATTAATTTAAGTGTTTTGACTCATTTTTATATTTAAAACTTCTCAAAGTTCACCCTAAGCGCATTACCCTTTATAATAGCGACCTTCATTATCAAGCCGAATACTAAACATAACGCCAAAACATACAACGAACCGTCTATGACAAATAACATCATCGAAACCGCCGAACGTGAACTGTATTTGGCATTGATTCAGCGTGCTCAATACAGACCTATTGCCACCGAATGGCTGGCTAACCTGCCACATTGGCTAAGCGATATCAAAGACAAACGACGCTATGCTCATGCCCCTGCTTATCTAGCTGCTGTCGAAAAGCTACCAAAACTCGATGTCAAAAATGTTGATTTAAACAGCGATGTATTAACCATAGACACTCAATTGACCGAGGCACAAAACAAGCAGATTACTGCCTTGATGAAACAATTGATGCCGTGGCGTAAGGGTCCGTTTCAAATTGGGTCCGGTGATAATAAGGTGTTTATAGACACCGAATGGCATAGTGACTGGAAATGGCAGCGTATTGCACCTCATATCGGTACGCTTGAGGGTCGTTATGTACTTGATGTGGGTGGGGGCTCAGGCTATCACGGATGGCGTATGGCAGGCGCCGGTGCAAAGCAGGTGGTTATTATTGACCCGTCTTGCTTGTTTTATCATCAGTTTATGGCAATTCGTCATTTTGTGGGCGGCTTTGATGCGGATACCGATGATGATAAGACAGGGGTAGGCTATCGCACTCACTATATTCCGGTAGGGTTAGAGGCGTTGCCGTCAAGCTCAGATCAGGGCAATCAGTTATTTGATACCGTATTTTGTATGGGGGTGTTGTATCACCGTCAGTCGCCGTTTGAGCATTTGTATCAACTGAGAAATCAGCTGATTAAAGGCGGGCAATTGGTATTAGAAACCTTGGTCGTCGAGGGTGATAAAAATACGGTGCTTGTGCCGCACGACAGATACGCCAAAATGAATAATGTTTATTTTCTACCGTCAGTGGCGGCATTGACCGGCTGGCTAGAAAAGGTCGGCTTTAGTGAGGTGAAATGTGTGGATATTGATATCACCTCGACTGAGGAGCAGCGGGCGACAGATTGGATGACGTATCAATCTCTGAAAGACTTTTTAGATCCGAATGACTCAACTAGGACAATTGAAGGCTACCCTGCGCCGATGCGAGCGACCTTAATAGCGACCAAATAGCCACTCTTTAGTGGCTATTTGCAGCGGGTTTAATAGCTGATCATGAGAATGAGCTAATTATAGAACCCATTTTTCAAACACAACTTCTAATAGTAGTTTTAATAAAAATCCGACAAAGCCTGCGCCTAAAGCTAAGAAAATCCAAAAGGTGCCGGCACGACCTGCGTCAGATTTTTTGGAGATATCCCACATAATAAAGAATAAAGTGGCGATAAAGATAGGCAATAAAACGTATAAGCCCCAGTTGGTAATCGTTTCAGCAGCAATAGCAAATACAGTAGCAATCATAATTTTGTCCAAGCGTTAGTATAAAAGTATTATTAGAATAAAAAGTATTAAATAAAAAGGTGCTAAATAAATATAGAGATGACCCATTATAAAGGACTCACTACCCACAATACTATGAACCATCCCAAACGCTAACAAAACAACAATATCAAAGTTGATGGAAAAAAAGGGCTAACCTTGATATATTAAAGGGTTGCTACAAAGATAATCGTGTTTGTTTTTTATTATAAATAGGCCACCGATTATTGCACCTTATATTTGGTTTTGTACCACCCAATTCATTTAGCGCCACCTTAATAATAAATATCTCGTTGACCCTTTAAACCTCATATTCACTTAACTTCAGAGTTTAATAAATTATGTCGCAAGCTCAAATTGACACTATCTTCGCACTATTAGACACCGCAGCTAATACACTGATTCAGTCGGGCGGTTTACCAAATGACTGGCAAAATAACAGTCAAATTACACGAAGTAAAAGCCCTGAGCATGGTGATTATGCCAGTAATATCGCATTAACCGCTGCAAAAGCGGCTAGGACCAATCCTCGTGCTTTGGCAGAACAGTTAATTGCCGCACTACCAGAGAATGCAGACATTGCTAAACTAGAAGTGGCAGGCCCTGGTTTTATTAATATCTTTTTAAACAGTGATGCCAAGTTTGCGGTACTCGATGCCATTTTTGATAAAAATGAGCGTTATGGCTTAACCGATGAGTTTTCGGATAAGAAGATACAAGTTGAGTTTGTATCAGCGAACCCAACCTCAAGCTTGCATGTGGGTCATGGCCGCGGCGCTGCCTTCGGTATGAGCGTGGCTAACCTGCTCGAAGCGGTGGGTTATAACGTGACACGTGAATATTATGTCAATGATGCCGGCCGTCAGATGGATATCTTGGCGACCAGTACTTATCTGCGTTATTTAGAGCTTAATGGTGAGCAGATTCACTTCCCAATCGGCGGTTATCAAGGTGATTATGTGACTGAGATTGCTGAGACGATTAAAACTCAGCAAGGTGATGCATACGTACACAGCTATGTTGATATCAGCGCTAATGCTCCAGAAGATGAAGTATCAGAGATTAATGAGGCCGGCGAAAAAGAAGTGGTTTCTGGTGATAAAAATGCGCATATTGATGTGGTTATTGCCAACAGTAAGCAAGCGCTGGGTGACAGCTACGAGATATTCTTGAATGCCGCGTTAACTGAAATCTTGGGCGATATCAAAGACGATTTAAATGATTTTGGTGTTCGTTTTGAGCGCTGGTTTAGTGAAAAGTCAATCGCTGATGAGATTGAACCGGTACTCGCTGAGCTTGATGCCAAAGGCTATTTATATGAAAAAGACGGTAACACGTGGTTTAAATCAACAGAGTTTGGTGATGAAAAAGACCGCGTGGTACGCCGTGCTAACGGCTTAACCACTTATTTTGCTTCAGACATTGCCTATCACAAAAACAAATTTGAGCGCGGCTTTGATACCGTGATTAATGTTTGGGGTGCCGACCACCACGGCTATATCGCCCGTGTTCGTGCTGCGCTAACTGCTCTAGGCATCGATGAAAAACGTTTAGAAGTTATCTTGGTGCAGTTCGTGGCATTATGGCGCGGGGATGAGAAAATCCAAATGTCATCACGTTCAGGTAAATTTGTGACCTTACGTGAACTGCGTGAAGAAGTGGGCAATGATGCAGCACGTTTTTATTATGTGGCGCGTAAGCCTGAAGTGCATATAGACTTTGATTTAGAGCTTGCCAAATCGCAAAGCAAAGACAATGCAGTGTATTATATTCAGTATGCGCACGCACGTGTGTGTAGTGTGCTTGAGAAAATTACCGAAAAAGGCTTTAGTGTTGATGACACTATCGGTGCCGCCAATCAAGAGCTGTTATCTGGGGAAGCTGAGAGCGAGCTAATTAAGCTATTGGCTGCGTATCCTGCTACGCTAAAACGTGCAGCAACTGGTTATGACCCGCATATTTTGACCAACTATCTAAAAGACTTGGCCGCATTATTTCATGGTTGGTATAACGACAATCGAATTTTACCCGTGAGTATCATTGCTGATGAAACCCCAACTGAGGAAGAGTTGGCATTAATGCAAGCCCGTCTGCGCTTATCAAAAGCAGTACGCCAAGTTATCGCTAACGGCTTGAGCTTATTGGGTCTATCAGCACCAACCAGCATGTAGGTTAAGTTGAGCAGATGTGGATTGAAGTCTGCTTGCAATGACCAAATTTAGAGTGATAAATAATTAATATATTTGCTCATGTTAGTGACTTAATGGTTGACTGATAATTTGCCAACGAGCATGGCTTGACTGATTCATAAATGGAGACACGTTATGTTAGCAAGAAAACCGAAAGGCGCAGTAGAGAAGCGCGGCAGCGGAGTATCAAGCTTGCTGTGGATGCTCGTTGGCGCTATTTTGACAGTCATGGTTGGAGTTTCCATGTATCTGTGGAATCCATTTGATCTTGGTACAGAGACTAAGGTAGAGGAGCGTACAATTGAACCTATTGATCAGCCAGCACCGCAAACCGATGACTATGAGTTCTATGACTTATTGCCTGAGCAAGAGATAACCAGTATTCCAGATGAGGCCATTGTGCGAGACGATGAGCTATATGGCGAGGATTACGAGCTTGAGCCAGATGTGGTCGTCACCGATCAGAATTCAGCAAGGAATAACCGCACAAATAACTCAGATGCTGGTAACTATGGTATCTCTGAAGACACTGTCTCGAATCCTATGGGTTCAGACAATCAGAATGTCGCAGATGACGAGATAGAAATGGTAATTGTTGAGGAAGAGGGCACTTATGACGAGCCGTCAACGAACAACAATAGCAATAATAATCAGAATAACTCAGGTCAAAATACAGGTGCCAGCCAAAACAATGGCCGTGCCAATACGGTGAATAATAGCGCGAATGCTACGGCAGCACGCGCTAATGCGCCTAAGCTAAGCTATATCTTGCAAATCAATAGCTTTAGTAATGCACAAGAAGCGGACAAACGCCGCGCTCAAGTATTAATGGCAGGTGTTGATGCGCATGTTGTAAAAAACAAGATGGCTAATGGTCAAGTGTTCTATCAAGTTGTCTCTTCTACCATGACCAACCGTCAGGGTGTTATCTCGGCACAGCAAAAGCTGCAAAATAACGGCATTGACTCTCTAATCGTTGAGCAGCGCCGCTAATTTAGCCGTGCCATATCCAAACTGTATTTGTTAAATTGCTGATAACCTGCTGTATTTGCCTTCATTTATAAGGGTCTGTTTGCTATGCCAAAAGTCTCCTCTATTACTCGAGTGCTGCAAATTATTGAGGCGGTATCGTATGCAGCAAAGCCGGTTACCCCTTTAGAGTTGTCACAAGAATTAGATATCCCTAAGCCGACCATTCATCGATTATTACAGCAATTGGTGGATGAAGGCTTTGTCAGTATTGATATTAGCGGCGGTATTATTGCTGGTCGCCGAGTAAGAAACCTAAGCGTTGAGCTGTGGCAGCAGCGTCAGTTTTATAGCGAACGTCATGTGATACTGCAGCGCTTAGTGCGTGATGTGAAAGAGACTTGCGGGATCAGTGTGCCACACAATATGGACATGATTTATACCAATCGTGCTAAGACTGATTTACCGCTGCAAATCTATTTGCCTGTTGGTGCCAAATCACCCATGTGGTGTACGGCAACGGGTAAGCTGTATTTAAGTCAACTATCTTGTGAGCGCCGCAGTAAAATGCTGCAGAACTTAAGCTTGGATAAATTTACCAAAAATACCATTACTGATATTGATCAGCTCAATATTGAGTTAGATGCTATTGCCGAGACAGGTATTGGTATCGATAACGAAGAGTTTATTTCAGAGATGGTGGCGGTGTCTGTGCCAATTTTGGATAAGCAAGACCGTTATTTGGCATCGCTATATATGCATGCGCCAACGGTTCGAATATCGCTTGATGAACTGATTGCCACGGTGCCACGTTTGCGAGAGGCCGCAGCCGATATTCAAACTTTGGTGTATGAATTGCAAAGCTAATCGAAAATTTTGGTGGTTATGATAAATAAAAAGCCCAAGTCAGTGACTTGGGCTTTTCTGTAAATGCTTAGTTGATAATAGGTCTAAATATCTTTTAATACACTGTCGTCAAAGTAGCCCATGATGCTTGAGAAGTCTTTTTCTTTATACTGCTCAATATGGCCGTCATATAAATGTGCTGCTTGGCTACCCATAGGCACTTCTACGCCCGTTTCCTCAGCTGTTTGCAGCGCTAGATGTAAGTCCTTATGCATATGCTGACTCATAAAGCCGCCCGTATAGCCGCGACTCGAGGGCACGCTGTCAGAGACACCAGGGTAAGGGTTGTATACCTCAAGCGTCCAGTTACGGCCTGAGCTTTGTAGCATAATCTCTGATAACACGCCGGCATCTAGGCCGTTTTTGACACCTAAGTTGATGGCTTCAGCAGTACCACTCATTAAGATGCCCAGTAGCATGTTGTTGCAAATCTTAGCGACCTGTCCTGCGCCATGATCCCCTGCATGAAAAATGTTTTTACCCATAGCCTGTAAGATAGGTTTTGCACGATCAAATGCAGCATCTTCACCCCCTACAATGAAGGTTAGCGTTCCTGCTTCTGCACCAGCAGTACCGCCAGATACTGGGGCGTCAATAAACTCAATACCTTGATTCTGGGCAATCGCCGCAACTACTCTGGCATCTGCTGCTGCAATGGTTGAGCTGTCAATGACTAGCGTGCCTTCTGGCAGTTCTGATAGTAAGCCATCTGAGCTTAATTCGGTCGCTTCTGCATCACCTAAATAAACGCTTTTAACATGCTTACCGGCAGGTAACATAGTAATCACGATCTTGGCATTTTTAGCGGCATCTTTGGGAGAAGTAGATGTTGAGGCACCAGCTTCAGCCAATTGCTGCTGTGCGGCATCGGATAAGTCGAACACGGTGACATCGTAGCCACTTTTGACTAGGTTCTTAGCCATCGGTCCGCCCATGTTGCCAAGTCCAATAAAAGCGATACGGGTGGTGTCTTTGTTATTGTCTGTCATATCATCACTCCTTGATGAAAAGATAAAGAGTCAGGGGGTAAAAAATTAATTCAGGCGTAATCAGCCTTCAGTCAGTTTAGGGTCTGTTGAACAGCTAGGGCATTACGACCTAACCAGTCTTCAAAAATATGCTCGCCGGCAGGGTAGGGGTTTCTAAAGTGGCTAGCAATATAGTCATCACCCGCCTTATCTAAGCAGTTCTCTAAAGAGCGAGACCAGTTTGGATTTTTGTCTTTATCAATCAATAAAGCGCGAACACCTTCTTTGAAATCTGGATTATTTGCGCAGTGTACAGCAACATTGGCTTCTAGATATAGAATCTGCTCAAGCGATAAGTCTTTAACACGGTGATACAGCTCATAAGTTAGAGCAGCAGTTACCGGACAACCGGCACGGTAAGTAGTCAAGGCACGCTGCGCCCATTTATCTTGCGCAAAATCTGGGTCAAGTTTGGCAATAGCGTCATCGTCCTGTAGCAGGGCATCGATTTCTTTCAGGCCGCCGCTGACCATAAGCGCCTCAATGGTTTGCCAGTATTCAGCCAGTTTGCTAGGGGTTAGGTCGGCAGGTGTGTTTTGCGATAACGTGGCTACACAACGACTGGTTAGATGACTGGCTTCACTGGTGAGGCCATGCTTATTTGAGTCTGTGTTCCAATCCATTTTGCTCAAAGCATCGATGACTTGTGGGTAGCTGTCACTAGTTAGAGCATACTCGGCAAGGCTGGCAAACTGGGCGTCACTGCCATTACACAGGGCACCGGTTAAGCCTAAAAACAGTCCCGTTTTAGCAGGCATACGCTGCAAGAACCAGCTACCTGAGGCATCTGGGAATAAACCAATGCTAATTTCCGGCATGGCAAATTTGGTGGTCTCAGTCACAATACGATGGCTACAAGCGGCCATTAGGCCCATACCGCCGCCCATAATAATGCCATTGCCCCATAAGATAATCGGCTTGGTGTAAAAGTGCATTTGGCGGTATAACGCGTATTCACTACCAAAAAATTGAGTCGCATAAGGGTTTGGCATCGGCGGATTATCGAGCATACTGTCGTATAGTTTACGAATATCACCGCCGGCACAAAATGCTTTATCACCCGAACCACGTAGCATCACAGCGATAACTTTGTCATCATCTTGCCACTGCTTGAGCTGCTCACTCATTAGCTGACACATATCAACACTCAACGCATTAAGTGATTTGGGTGAATTTAATGTCATCTCACCGATCATATGACCTGAGTCGGTAGCGTGTGAGGCAAATAACACCGGTTTGTCATCTGGTTGCTGCATATTAAAATCCTTTTTTGATATTACTTCTAACAATTTCTTTGTCATCTTCCCTGACATAGCGAGCGTGGTTAGTTAAACATATTGAGCGTTACTGATTAAATACATTGCATTGGAGCCTTTTACAACTTATTTGTTGGTCCACGTCGGTTTACGCTTTTCTAAAAACGCATTTACTCCTTCGGTTTGATCTGCGGTATCAAACAGTTTAACGAACGCTTCACGCTCATTGATTAAGTTGTAAGCAGGCGGTGTGTGTCTTGCTGCTTGCACCAGTTGTTTGGACAAGGTCACCGAAACAGGCGATTGGTTGGCGACTTTTTGTGCAAGCTTTAATGCTGTATTTAAGCCTTCACCTTTTTCGACCACTTCTTCGACTAGGCCAATGCGTAGTGCAGTGTCTGCATCGACACGTTCACCACATAAAATCATACGCTTAGCCCAGCCTTCACCGACTAGCCAAGGTAGATTTTGAGTACCGCCGGCACAAGGTAGCAAGCCAACAGCCGCTTCAGGCAGCGCCATAACCGCATGTGATTCGGCAATACGAATGTCGCAGGCCAGAGCAGCTTCTAGGCCACCGCCCATGGCGTAACCGTTGATGGCTGCGATGCTCACACCCCGATAGTTTGATAGTGCTTCAAAGGCTTCGCCAAACGCAATTGCCATGGAGATGGCATTGCCTTTGTCACCGTCAGCAAAGGTATTGAGGTCAGCACCGGCTGAAAAGAATTTCTCACCATCGCCATGAATGACTAATGCATAGACTGAATCGTTGTTATTTAAGTCAGTCACCAGCTTTTTTAAAGACGCTAAGCTATCAGCCGTCCAGGTATGGGCTGGTGGATTATTTAAGGTAATAGTGGCCACGTGGCCATCAATTTTAAGATCTAGGTTGGTGTAATTACTCATAATATCCCTATTTTTTATATTAATATTTTATGTTTTTACTAAGCGACTGGGGCCATTTTTTATACTTCTGGCTTTATCTTTCAGACAGTGATAATAAATAATATCCAGTCGTCATACAGCTCAGTTTACGCATATTTCGTTATGACTATGTCAGCCCATAATGCGCTAGACAGTTTATTGATCTAACTAATTATTGAGCTAACTAACGTAAGCTATCTAACGCGTCATCACTCATCATTTTGCGTGATACGATGACACGCATAATCTCGTTAGTGCCTTCTAAAATTTGATGCACACGTAAATCACGTACATGACGCTCAAGTGGGTATTCGTTTAGATAACCATAACCGCCATGCAATTGCAGCGCCTCATTAGCAACTGCAAAGCTAAGATCAGTGGATAGGCGCTTTGCCATAGCACAGTAAGTGGTGGCATCTGAATGCTTTTTATCCACTTTACTGGCGGCTAGATATAGCATCTGACGGGCAGCGATAGTTTGGGTCAGCATATCAGCGAGTTTAAACTGCACCGACTGTAATTCGCTAATTGCACTACCAAACTGCTTGCGCTCTTGCACATAGTTTAGTGCTGTCTCTAGTGCGGCTTGAGCGGTACCGACGGCACAAATACCGATATTAATACGGCCGCCATCAAGCCCTTTCATGGCAAATTTAAACCCTTCGCCTTCATTACCCAGTAGATTTTTGGCAGGGACTTTAACGTCCTTGAAATGGATAGTGCGGGTTGGCTGTGCTTTCCAGCCCATTTTGTGCTCATTTTTGCCGTAACTGATGCCATCACTGTGCGCGTCGACTACAAAAGCAGACACACCTTTAGGGCCGGCATCGCCAGTGCGCGCCATAACTACTAATATATCGGTTGAGCCTGCCCCTGAGATAAAGGTTTTTTCACCACTGAGTAGATAATAATCGTCGCTGTCTTGTTTGACTGACTTAGTGGTCAAAGAACCTGCGTCAGAGCCGGCGTTGGGTTCTGTGAGGCAGTAGCTTCCTAGCAGCTCACCACTGACCAGTCGAGGAACGATGTCAGCACGGACATCATCTTTGGCATATTCACCAATCATCCAAGTGACCATATTATGGATACTGATATAGGCAGCAACAGCGGTGTCACCCCAAGCCAGTTCTTCAAATACTATCGCTGAATCAAGACGGGGTAGGCCAAGGCCGTCGTAATCTGGGTTGGTATATAACCCTAAAAAGCCAAGTTCGCCTGTTTTTTTGATCACATCAACAGGGAAGTGGCTGTTTCTATCCCAGTCGGCAGCGTTGGGTTTCAATTCCTTTTGGGCGAATTGGCGTGCCATTCTTTGGTACGCCAATTGGTCGTCGGTCAATGCAAAGTCCATGATGCATCCTGTTTAACAATTTATAAGGTGGTGCGTATGTAGTATAACAAGCAAAATCTGTTGTGGTAGATAATATATTAATGGTCTCAAATGATAATGAGGGGTAACTCGGTTAGCGATTGAGAGACTTATGGATATAAGTTTTACCCTCTCAATCGCTATCCTAGCGTCTATTTACTGTTTCTTGTTTATGCTAAAACTACATAGAGATGGTGGTATTTACCTTACCTTTACTCGCTTCATCATCAAACCAGCGCGCGGTGACCGTCTTGGTCTGAGTATAGAACTGTACGGCTTGCTTACCATAAGGACCTAAGTCGCCAAGCTTACTAGCACGTGAGCCTGAGAATGAGAACATTGGTAGTGGTACAGGAATCGGTAAGTTGATACCTACTTGACCCACGTCAATGTCTTGCTGGAATTTATGAGCGGCAGCACCAGATTGAGTAAAGATAGCGGTACCATTACCGTTTGGATTAGCGTTAATGATTTCAATTGCTTCATCTAGCGACTCGGCGCGCATGATACACAGTACAGGACCAAAGATTTCTTGGCTATAAATCTGCATATCGGTTGTCACATTATCAAAGATAGTTGGACCAACAAAGTTGCCGTTCTCGAAACCATCAACACGAATGCCGCGACCGTCTAATAACAGCTTAGCACCTTCATCCACACCGCTTTGAATCAAACGCTCAACACGCTCTTTGGCTTGTGGGCTAATCAGCGGACCTAAGTCTTTGTCGTTTTTGCCGGCAGATACGACTAAGCTTTCGGCTTTTGCTTTAATCTCATCGATCCAGTTTTTAGCATCACCAACCAATACCACAACCGACAGTGCCATACAGCGCTGACCAGCGGCACCAAAGGCAGCACCAGCTAATTGGTTTAGGGTTTGTTCTTTGTTGGCGTCAGGTAATATTACTGCATGGTTTTTCGCGCCCATCATACACTGAACACGTTTGCCGGCTTTGCTGGCACGGTCATACACATGATGGCCAACATTGGTTGAACCAACGAATGATACCGCTTTAATATCCGGATGATCACAAATAGCGTCTACGGTTGGTTTGCCGCCATGCACCACGTTTAAGACGCCTTTTGGCACGCCAGCTTCAATAGCCAGCTCGACCAGACGCATGGTTACCATTGGATCTTGCTCTGAAGGCTTAAGTACAAAGGTGTTACCGGTAGCAATAGCCATCGGGAACATCCATAGTGGAATCATCGCAGGGAAGTTAAATGGTGTGATACCGGCACAAACCCCAAGTGGTTGCCAAATACTATATGTATCAACGCCACGAGCGACATTTTCAACAAACTCGCCCATTTGCAGGTTTGCGATACCAGCCGCATGCTCGACCACCTCCAAACCGCGGAACACGTCACCACGGGCATCAGCGATGGTTTTGCCTTGTTCTGAGGTTAATAATTCAGCAAGCTCATCCATGTGCTCACGGATTAGGGCTTGATAGGTCAAAAATATACGTGCGCGTGTGGTAATCGGTGTTTTGCGCCAAGTTTTAAACGCTTCTTTCGCAGCCGCAACTGCCTCGTTGATTTCATCATTAGTGGTTTGTGGTACTTTGGCAATGACGTCTTGAGTTGCCGGATCGGTTAAGTCAATCCATTCTTGAGTATTAGAGTCGACGAATTGTCCGTTGATGAGTTGTTTAACTTGATGCATAAGATGTCCTTATCTTTGGTTATTGAAAAGGTTAGCGGTCTTCCTAATTAGGTGCCAACCTTGTGATAATTATAAAATTAATAATGATATAAATCGTATCATTTTACAAGGATTATTTTGTCAGATATATCATTACCTTATAGGCGGTGTAGATATGGAGCATGATTAGAATGAGCCAAATAGTGTGCCTAATAGCAGAATCACTATTAAAGTAAAAATAGGAACAATGACAGCAGTCACAAAAATATCTTTATAAGATTCTTTGTGAGTCAGACCACAGATTGTCAACATGGTGATGATTGCACCATTATGAGGTAGTGAGTCGAGACCGCCTGATGCTAGAGAGGCAATACGGTGCATCAGCTCTGGATTAACATTGTACTGTTGAGCCAATTGCATGTAGCTGTCGCCCATCACCTCTAAAGCGATGCCTAAGCCGCCAGAAGCAGACCCAGTAATACCAGCAAGGACGTTAACGATAATGGCTTCTGAGATAAGTGGATTACTCGGGGCTATACCCATTAAATAATGCTGAATAATAGCGAATCCGGCTAGGCTGGCAATGACTGAGCCGTAACCTACCTCAGAGGCGGTGTTGAAAATAGGCAGTAGTGAGCCAGTGGCGCCTTTATTTAAACTATCAGCCAAGCTTTTGATACGGGTTATGTTTAGGATAATCACAAACAAACAAGCGATGGCTAGAGACAGAATAATTGCCCACAAGCCAATCACTGAGCTTAACGAGGCCTCACCAAACAAAGTATCTGCCAGATAGCTGTTGTTCCATAACGGAATAATCATTTTGGAGAAAAAATAGTTACCGGCAACCACGATGATGATGGGCAGTAATGCCAACCAAAAGCTGGGGACATTGCTGTTCAAACTCAATTCTTTTTCATTAAGGGTATGATTGCCATAACCTTCGTTATGAGCATTAGCCATACTGACTTGACGATTCATCCACCACAGGCCACCGCCAAGCATCATGACTGACGCAATGAGTCCAAGGCCAGGTGCAGCAAAAGCATCGGTCTGGAAATAGGGCATTGGAATAGCGTTATGAATAGCAGGAGATCCGGGAAGCGCTGTCATGGTCAGGGTTAAAGCACCAATACTAATTGCCCCTGGTATCAGCCGTTTGGGAATATTAACCTCTTTAAACAAAGCAGCGGCAATCGGATAAATGGCAAAGGTCACCACAAATGCTGAGACACCGCCATATGTCAAAATGGCGCAGGCCAATACCACGGCTAGTAAAGCGTGTTTGTCGCCGAGCTTTTTGACGATATTGTGTGCAATACTGTAGGCATAGCCTGAGTCTTCCATCAGCTTCCCAAAAATAGCGCCTAGTATAAATAAGGGGAAGTATTTGACTGCAAAGCCGCCCATACCTTCCATAAAGACTTGGGTATAAAACCCCATGGCTTGACTGCCTTGACCACTTAGCACAACTGCCAAGACCGACAATACCGGTGCCAATACTAAAACGCTAACGCCTCTATAAGCGAAATACATTAGCAAAGCTAAGGATAATAAAATCGCAAAAATACTCATATTTAGCTCCTTCTAAATATTATTGTGAGTCTACGATGTTGAGCACATAAAAAACGTCATCCATGGCGCTTTTTATGTATCGTAATGGGTAATCCTATTAATAATTGTCTAATGCCGCCTTAACTGCATGAATCGCAGTGGGATCATCCAAGGTCGACATATCACCGGTGGCTTGACCTTCCGCTAGAGCGCGTATAGCACGGCGTAGGATTTTGCCAGAGCGGGTTTTGGGTAGGGCATATGGGAAATAAACCGCAGCAGGGCGGGCCAGAGACCCTAAAGACTTGGCAACGATACCAAATATCTGTTGTTCTACTCTAAACCTATTTTCGGTATCCTCAATTATCGACGGGTCACGCAAGATACAAAAGGCAATGGGTAATTCGCCTTTTAAGTCATCCTTGATACCAACAACCCCAACTTCTGCCACTTCAGGATGCTCGCTAATCGCCGCTTCAATCTCCTGCGTACCTAAGCGGTGTCCTGCAACATTGATCACGTCGTCGGTACGACCTAGGATATAAAAATAGCCTTCTTCATCCGTCGTTGCATAGTCGGAACTGGAGTATTGATTGCCATCAAATAAGCTGTAATAACTTTTGATAAAGCGCTCATCATTACCCCAAACGGTGGTTAAGCAGCCCGGAGGTAGCGGTGCTGAAATCGCTAACAAGCCTTTTTCACCAGGCGAGCAAGGCTCTCCCGTTTCTTCATTAAGCACTTTGGCATCATAGCCAAACATAGGGTAACCGGGTGACCCTGCTTTATGATCTTTATGATCAAACTTAGGAACATGGCTTAAGATAGGCCAGCCTGTCTCTGTTTGCCAATAGTGATCTATAATTGGCACCCCAAGATGATTTGAGAGCCATTCACCCGTCGGTTCATCCAATGGCTCACCGGCTAAAAAGAAGGACTTCACGCTGCTGGTGTTATAACGGGTTAGCCACGATTCATCTTGTTTTTTGAGCATTCGGATGCCTGTTGGCGCAGTAAACAGAATATTAACCTTATTGGCCTCGACAATGCGCCACCAAATCCCTGGGTTTGGATAATGGGGCAGACCTTCGTACATAATACTGGTCATGCCAGCGAGCAGCGGGGCGTAAATGGTATAAGAGTGTCCGACCGCCCAGCCAATATCAGAAATGGCCCAGAATGTCTCTCCTGCCTTGCCATCATAAATGTAGTCAATCGATGTGGTTAAGGCGACGGCATGTCCTCCCGTATCACGCTGTACGCCTTTGGGTGTGCCAGTGGTACCTGAGGTATAGAGTAAGTAGCAAGGTTCGTTTGACTCAAGCCAGACTGGTTCAACGACGGCTTTTGCGTCACAACTAATGCGGCGCTCTGTAGCATAGTCGACATCGATGGGTTGCGGGGTGTATGGCATGATGCCACGATTCACCACCAATACTTTTTCTGGTTTATGCGCCGCTTGTTCAACTCCTTGATTGACTAAGTTCTTATAATTAATCACTTTGCCACCGCGCAGACCGGCATCGACTGTGACCACTAATTTTGCTTGTGCATCATCCATACGCACCGCAAGGTTATGCGCTGCAAAGCCGCCAAATACCACAGAATGAATCGCGCCGATACGGGTACAGGCTAACATGGCGTACGCCGCCTCTAGAATCATCGGCATATAAATAATAACACGGTCGCCTTTACCAACGCCTAAGCGTTGTAGCACATCTGCGAAATAATTGACTTCTTTATATAAGCGGTTATAGGTGAGGCGACGCTTAGCATAGTCGGTGTAAAACTCAACATGATTGTCCAGCTCTTTAAAGGCTTCGGCAACACCAGGGTGATTGTCTAGTAGGTCTTGATTAATCTCAGAGGATACCCAAACAAAAGCATCCTGCTCGGCGCGTTCTTCTAAATGGCGATCGACACAGTTATAGCAGACATTGGTCTCACCACCGACAAACCATTTGGCAAAAGGCAAGTTGCTGTTATCAACAATTTGCTCAGGTGCTTTATGCCAATAGATGCGTTCGGCTTGTTTGCCCCAAAATGCTTCTGGGTCATTAATTGACGTGGAATACAGCTGAGAGAATGATTCGGTAGAATTAGGCTGATAATGGGTTTGGGTTTGGGTTGTGGTTTTGGCAGTAGTCATGGCGCTATCCTTAGCTATCTATGTTATGACTGTTTGATTGGGATTTTTAATTTAGAAAGTTTTAAATAGGCACTCAGGTTTCGTAAAACGTACCTCAATGCATCCTTATGGCATCATTCGCATTCCTTGCTAATGATGTTGTTTTAAATGGGTATATTCGATACAAAATATCTCATTTTAATTAAAATTTAATTTAACAAAGATATCTATGCTCGGTCAATACAAATTATAATTTTAATTGAGATAATTCAAAGTAATGGTTCAAAAGACGCAAATTCAATTCATTAGTGAGCTTACAGACTATAGTCGTAGGCAAACTAAAGAGCGACAGCGATAACCTCACTAAGCCGACAAAATAGAACCATAGCCATAGTGCTGCTTTAAGTATAAATTAAATCAAAGGAATGCGTTTGATGTGCTACTGGTTACGAATTAAGGGGCGTTTTAATCATGCCAAATCGTGCAATTAATAGAGCCATGAGCTGCATAAACAGTAGTGCCCAAACTGTATAAGTCCACTCGCCATGGGCATAAGCCAGTCCACATACCCATGCCCCAACCGTACCGCCAGCATAGTAAAACATATAATATAAACCTGAGGCCAGAGACCGCCCTTCATGCACATTGGTGGCAATATAGCCGATCGTGGCAGACTGAGTAATAAATACCCCTGAGGACATGACGCTGATACCGATAATAATCAACCATAAAGGGGCAGATAAGGTCATCAATACGCCCAACATCGACATAATAACGGCCACAACAATGGTTCGTGCTGCCCCAAAGCGTTGAAGTAACTTAGTTGATAACGGTGTGATAATGACTCCAAGTAAATACACGGTAAAAATATTAGCCAGTTGTCCCGTATCTAAATGGTAAGGCGTAGCGGCAAGGTGCAGGTTAATAAAGGTAAAGCAGCCGACCAGTGAGAAAAGCACACAAAAACCAAGTAAACCTGCCGAGAGCACATAGCGATTGGTCAGGTGACCAGCTAGCGTTGTCAGTGCGGTACGAAACTTGGGACTGGGGATAAATTTTTTGGAGGCGGGAAGGGTCTTGGCTACCCACAGTGCTCCGGCAAAGGTTAACGCCGCCATAATATAGTAAGCGATTCGCCAACCGACCCACTCATGCAGATGTCCTAAAATAAAACGCCCTGAAAAGCCGCCAAGCACGGTACCTGACACATAATATGCCATAAGCTCAGCAATCGCTCCGCCTTTGAACTCCTCTCCAAGATAGGCAATGGTCACCACCGTAATACCGGGAACAGATAGCCCTTGCAAAAAGCGCCAAAAGGTCAAGACCTCCACGCTACTGCTATGCGCAATTAAGGCGGTAGGTACCGCTAAAAATAGTAATGCCGCCACGATAATGGGCTTGCGCCCCATGGCATCAGACAACATGCCTAAAAAAGGAGACATGATAGCCACTGCCATGACAGTCGCCCCAACCGCCATACCGACTTGTACTTCACTGGCCCCAAAGTCGACCATTAATACCGGTAAGATGGATTGGATAGAGTACACCTGTAAAAAGGCGAATACCGCAATTAGCATTACCGTGGCTTTGAGTACCCAAGTTGGTGGCGGTGTCTGAGAAGAGGTTGCCGTTTCGGTTTTAGAGGTGGGTGTTTGCATAAAGTGACCAATGATATCCAAAGCAAAAACACAATCGGCTGGCATGAGCGCAGTCGATTTGATAACTGTTAACTATCGGTTTAAAAAGAACAGAACTGACGCAGAATTAGAAGCTACAGCAACTGGGGATATTTATTTACACTGTCTAATGATGGTGCCAGACATTCAATAAAAAATACCTAATTGCCTTCAAGCCTTTAAAGTCCTCTATTAAAACCCACTATTTTATAAGGCTTAACTTAAATCGGCTAGCCTATTAATGTCTCTTTTGCGCCAATAAAATGCGTTCGGTTCGTTTATTTAGCTGATTAACCCAGCTTACGCATCAGTGGATGTCTTTTTAGTTTGGAGATGGTCTTTGTTGCACGGTTCATCACTTGCCCATAATTTGAGGGGAAAGCGCGCTGCACCAAATCAAATAATTTTGCATCATCACCAATCAGACAGCGAGGTTGATTATTGGCGACGGCCATCAATATTATTTTTGCGGCCATATCAGGGTCAAACTTCAATAATCTATTGATTTTCTCTAAACCTTTCTCCCCTGTGGTCATTCCAAGAGAACTCACACTGTCATGCTCTCTGGCATTATTAGCAATATTGGTTTTAATACCGCCAGGGTGTACAGATGTCAAAGAGACGCCACACTTTTGAATATCCAGCTCTTGACGTAAGCTTTCATTAAATCCGCGAATGGCAAATTTGCTAGCGTTATACGCAGACTGAGCGGGTAGGGCGACAATACCAAACAAACTGGATATATTGATAATATGACCATGAGCTTGTTGATGAGTTTGCCGTTTAGAGTGAGCTTGTGGCTGGTTATTGGCGTCACTAACACTTTGTTTAATTAACGGTAAAAAGGCTTTGGTACCATACACCATGCCCCAGAAGTTTACACTCATGACCCATTCGATGTCCTCTATCGACTCGCCCTCGACAGTCGACGCTAAGGCTACTCCAGCATTATTAAAGATAAAGTTGACTTTGCCATGGTCTTTGAACACTTGATCTGCCCAAGCAAATACAGCCTCTTTATTTGCCACATCCAGCTGGGTTGCTGTTACCGTCACCTCATAGTCAGACAATAACTGCTCGGTTTCAGCTAGGTTATCAGAATTAATATCAGCGAGTGCTAAGTCGCACCCTGTCGCCGCTAAATTTAAAGCTAGCGCACGACCAATACCAGACCCTGCACCGGTAATGGCTGCTACATGTCCTTGATAAAAGCGGTTCATTAGCGTTTGATCGACATAAGGGGCCATGAAGGGCAGGATAGGAGAGAGTCGGTTGATAAGGGTTTTTGGGGACGTAAGCTTTGTAGTCATAATTGGACCCATTAATTAAAATAATACCTTTTCTATAATATAAACTATCCTTGTTAGGCTTAATAAACCGAGTCTCTTTATTAGGCTTTTTAAACCTAATATATGTCGCGTTTAGACTTGTCTTCCTCGATAGGTAAATTTCTAGATTTGGTATAAAGTAAGAATAATAATAAAGTTGATAAAATATTTAAGAGCTATTAGGCTGGTTAAGAAGTGTAAAGCGCTAGACATACTGACTATAATAGACCAGTTGCGAGACACCCACAATAAAAAACGCCTCTCTCATTGAGAAAGGCGTTCGTAAACTATTAAGTCCAATCGGCTAAATCAACCCGATAAAATGGAATAGAGCGGCGATGTCATTCGTACATTAGCCCCTTAGCTTGAAAACATAATACTAGGCGATTTTAGGTGTGACACCGTCATTGATAACCGTCTCATCAACCACTACAGATTTTGCATTTTCCATAGAAGGCAGTTCATACATAGTGTCTAATAACGCGTTCTCAACGATCGAACGTAAGCCACGGGCACCGGTCTTGCGCTCCATCGCTTTATGAGCGATCGCCTTTAAACCATCCTCGGTAAAGGTCAGTTCAGCATCTTCCATCTCAAACAGATACTGATACTGCTTAACAATGGCGTTTTTAGGCTCAGTCAAGATTTGCATTAACGCATCTTCATCCAGCTCTTCTAAAGTCGCAATCACAGGCAGTCGACCGATCAGCTCTGGTATCAGACCAAACTTAATCAAATCTTCTGGTTCAACTTGCTTAAACAGCTCAGACAACTGACGGCCATCGTCTTTCGCTTTCACTTCAGCGTTGAAGCCAATCCCTGTTTTTTCAGTACGTTGCTGAATCACTTTATCAAGACCTGAGAACGCACCGCCAACAATAATCAGAATATTACTGGTATCGACTTGAATCAGTTCTTGGTTTGGATGCTTACGACCACCGTGTGGCGGAATGGCGGCAACCGTACCTTCAATCAGTTTGAGTAGCGCTTGCTGTACGCCTTCACCCGATACGTCACGGGTGATTGACATATTCTCGCCTTTTTTACTGATTTTATCGATCTCATCGACATAGATGATACCTTGCTCAGCTTTCTCAACATCATAATCAGCCGCTTGTAGTAGCTTTTGTACGATGTTTTCAACGTCTTCACCCACATAACCGGCTTCGGTTAAGGTAGTTGCATCTGCCATGGCAAAAGGAACATCAAGCATACGGGCTAGCGTTTGAGCCAATAAGGTTTTGCCTGAACCTGTTGGACCAATCAACAAGATATTACTTTTTGATAGCTCAACCATAGCATCATCAGCGCCCAGCTTGGCTTGCTTAGCATCTTCTGCTAATTGAGCCGCTACTTTTAGACGTTTGTAATGGTTATATACCGCAACGGATAGCGCTTTTTTAGCGGTATCTTGACCGATGACATAACCATCTAAATGCTCACGAATCTCTTTTGGTGTTGGTAGCTTTTTGGATAACCAAGAGCTGGTTTGTTCACCGTCTCCCTCAGCACTGTCAATATCGCCATCTTCAATTAGGTCTGTGCATAGCGCCACACATTCATTACAGATATTTGCGTCATCGGCTGCAATAAGCTGTGCCACTTCATCTTTCTTTTTACCACAAAACGAACACTGTGGTGTTTTATCTTTAGCCATGCTTGGCGCTCCTTAATAATTACTCTAAAGCTATCTATATAAATTGCTCAATATGGTATCAGCAATGCCAGTAATCAGTCATTAATCGACTAATTACCGGCATCACAGCCTTCAAACATAATAGGTTTAAAGGTTTACTTTTCGTCTTCTGGACGACGCTCTAATACTTCATCAACCAAGCCGTATTCTTTGGCTTCTTGCGCGTCTAACCAGTAGTCACGCTCAACGTCTTTTTCGATTTTCTCTAATGGCTGACCGGTACGCTCCGCTAAGATACGGTTTAGACGGTCACGGATTTTTAATATTTCACGAGCATTAATCTCAATATCCGTCGCCTGACCTTGTGCACCGCCTGAAGGCTGGTGAATCATCACACGTGAGTTAGCAAGCGCATAACGTTTGCCTTTTTCACCGGCTGCCAATAGGAATGAGCCCATGCTATACGCACCGCCCATACAAATGGTTGATACGTCAGGTTTGATAAAATTCATGGTATCAAACATGGCAAGACCGGCGCTCACTGAACCGCCTGGCGAATTGATGTATAAGTGGATGTCTTTTTCTGGGTTTTCTGCTTCTAAGAACAGCATCTGTGCCACGATTAGATTGGCCATGTTGTCTTCAACTTGACCGGTCAAGAAGATAACACGCTCGCGAAGTAGGCGCGAGTAGATGTCAAAAGAGCGCTCGCCACGGGCCGATTGCTCGACAACCATAGGTACTAGTGCAGCTTGCGGTACGCTAACAGTCGCGTCACGCATATCTCTCAATACGGCATCATGGGCATCAACCAGCTTATCGAAATGAGGGTTGTTGATGATACGCTCGATATCTTGCTGGGTGTTTTGGTGATTCATAAATAATCCCTATGTTTGGTCAGTTTTACAATGTTTTAAATCGTTGTTTTTGATGTTAATGAAATTTTGGTGTTATTGAAATAAAGGCAACTAAGCTTATTTGCCGAACCCTCAATGTCTGCCTGCTTTAAGTCAATACTTAACTATCAAACGAGAAAAGGGTAGGCGGCTTACGCATACCTATATCATTGGTTTATATTTTGGGGTGTCTGGCAATAAATCAAGCGCTTAGCGCATATATCTTGCGTGATGACCCATAATTAACACATAGTTTAGCAATTTCTATAGGTCTATAGGCAAATTTCAACCTAAATAAAATCAGCAGAGACAAAAATGCCCCAACTTATCGAAGTTAGGGCACTTTTATTAAGCGTTATCCATTAGCTATTAACAGCTAAAGATTAGATGATTCATTTTATTGAAAAATGAATTACATCATACCTTGTTGTTGTGATGCTAGAAGTTCTTGATAGCTAACTTCTTTGTCAGTTACTTTGCTTTGATCAATTAGGAAGTCAACCACTTGATCTTCTAGTACGACAGATTCGATGTTAGCGCGTTGCTGTGCATCGTTGGTGTAGTATTCGATAACTTCTTGAGGATCTTCGTAGTTTTCAGCAGTTTCTTTAATGAAAGTATCCACACGTTCTTGATCTACTTTCATATCATTTTCTTCGATGATACGAGACACTAAGATGCCAAGGCGTGCAGCACGGATTGCTTGCTCTTCAAATAGCTCACGTGGCAACATATCTTTATCGATGCTGTTAGCGTTGCCGCCGAACTGCTGCGCAAAGCGCTGCATCATTAGATTACGCTGACGATCCACTTCTTGTTCAATCATAGCGCTTGGTACGTCAAATTCGTTTTTCTCAAGTAGCGCGTCAAAGGCTGCTTGCTTAACTTGGTTGCGTGCTGCGTTTTTGATTTCACGCGTCATGTTCTTACGAACGTCTGCTTTAAGCTGCTCTACGCCGCCTTCTTTTACGCCGAATAACTCAAGGAACTCTTCGTTGATTTCTGGAAGCTTAGATTCTTCAACTTTTTTCACGTTGATTTTGAACTGTGCTGCTTTACCGGCTAGGTTTTCAGCTTGATAATCTTCTGGGAAAGTGACGTCGATGGTTTTTTCATCGCCAGCGCTCATACCTTTGATGCCATCTTCAAATCCTGGAATCATTTGGCCGCTGCCTAGTACAAGTTTAAAGTCTTCAGCTGAGCCGCCTTCAAATTTCTCGCCGTCGATAGAGCCTTCAAAGTCAAAGGTTACTTGATCGCCCTCATCTGCTGCGCCTTCTTTATCAGCAAATTCTTGACGCTGTTTGCGAAGGTTTTCGATCATAGTATCAACGTCTTCATCATTGATAGTGGCGTTATGACGCTCAACTTCGATGTCGCTGATGCCTTCCACTTTGATTTCTGGGAAGATTTCAACAGTCGCTTGATATACTAAGAATTCATCTTCAAGCTTAACGTCATCGATGTTTGGCATGCCAACAGCACGGACGTCTTCTGCTTTGATAGCCTCAAACACAGTGTCACGGATTACGTCGTTAATTACTTCTTGCTGAATACCAGCGCCATACTGGGCACGGATATGTGAAACAGGCACTTTACCTTTACGGAAACCATCAATTTTGGCAGTTTTTGCCACATTGCGGATACGGCCTTCCACTTTGTTTTGAATCTGTTCAACAGGAACTTTAACAGTCAGTTGAGTTTGATTGTCGTTGACTTTGTTGGTCGTGACTTGTAGATCTTTTGCCATGGTTATTAACCCTGTATATTAATCGTTTGATTGTAATGATAAGCAATGTCCACTTTACAACGAAAATAGACTTCGACTATAAAGTAGCGGATTGCCAAGAATATAACGCTAAACTGGTTTTAATAAATATCACGCATATTATAAAGCACAGTGGCTGCCGTGCACTCTCATTTTATCGCTTAGTTATAGCGTCAATACCGCCATTAGTAAGTTAAAACAAGGATATCCAAAGATATCGGATGCCACAGACGTCTGGCTAAATAACAGCAAAATACGCACAACTTGCTCGATAGCAAAGGTGAGTTTGGCACTGCTATAAAATTATAAAAGTAGAACAGTATAGTCTATCAGCCAGTTAATGTAAAAATAAAGTAAAAATTGCGCACCTACATGGCCACAATTGGCTAAAAATCTGCTAACTGCGCCAGTAATTGCTTCATCGCACGGCCGCGGTGACTGATTTGGTTTTTGGTAGCAGGGTCAAGCTCGGCCGCACTTTTATTATAATCTGGCACATAAAACAGGGGGTCGTAACCAAAGCCGTGCTCCCCTTGAGGTGCCTTTAGTATCTCACCTTGCCACAAGCCTTGCGCAATAATGGGCAGCGGGTCATCAGCATGACGTACCAACGCTAGGACACACACAAAGTAGCCTTTAATAAGCTGGTCAGGATTTTGCTGGCGAATAGGTTGTAAGTTGTCAATTAACTTAGCATTATTCTTGGCATCATTGCCATGAACACCTGCATAACGGGCAGAGTGAATACCAGGGGCGTTACCTAACGCAGGCACACATAGACCAGAGTCATCTGCTATCGCAGGCAGTCCGCTAATACGACTGGCATGACGTGCTTTGATAATGGCATTTTCTACAAAGCTAAGACCATCTTCAATCGCATCTTCTATATTAAACTCACCTTGAGGGATAATATCGATATTAAGATTGGCCTCGTTAAACAGGCGCTTAAATTCAGCCAGCTTGCCTTTATTGTTACTGGCCAGTACCCATCGTACAGTTTGTTGTGGAGTAGGGTTGGTGTTGGGTTTATTTAATGATGAGGTCATAAAGCTATCCTATAGTATCAAAAGATATTCAAATATTGGCGAGGAGCTGTATAGGTTGTATAGAAAGGGGCCACAATTAATTCAAGCTACTGTAAGCCACTTCGAGCTATTTTGAACCACTTAGTTGTCTGGCCGTTATCTAGTCATAGATAACAAACTATGATTCTATTATTGCCATATTTAAATGAAATCCCAGTTAATGATTGATTTTATTTATCATAGTGATTAATAAATTAACGCAGTGATATAACATTCGGTAACTGAGTTTGCCGCATTGCTTTGCTATAGTATATAACAAGACTTAGTAATCAAACTTTTAACAGACACTCATGTAACTACTTAGTACAGTTAAGTGGAATAAATGATGTTTAACAAGTGTTTGAGGATAAGGATGTGGGCCTAATTGATTTATGCCAATAAAGGATTAAGTCTGCATATGTAGCAATTTAATTATCAGATATTGGCTTGTCTGTTTGAAACAGATGGCTAAGCGAATAGTTTGATAATTAACGAGTTGTACGATTTTAGGATTTTAATAACAACAAGCCACTTTAGCCTTAGTTGTTTACGACGAGTATGTCGCCTGTTCGAATATTGGCCTACTCTGAATAGTCAGTAAGGTTAAACCAGCCAAGGATAAAATAATATGTCAAATATCACATTACCAGAACTACCTTATGCAAAAGACGCACTTGAGCCACATATCAGTGCAGAAACTTTAGAATTCCACCATGATAAGCATCACGCTGCCTACGTTAACAAGCTTAATGATTTGCTTCCTGGTTCAGGTCTAGAAGGCAAAGAATTAGATGAAATCATCAAAGCAACGGCTAAAGATGACAGCAAACAAGGTATGTTTAACCAAGCTGCTCAAGTTTGGAACCATACTTTCTACTGGAACTGCATGACTCCAAACAATGGTGGCGGTGAACCTACTGGTGATCTTAAAGCTAAAATTGAAGAAGATTTTGGTTCTTACGACAAGTTCCGTGAAGAGTTTAAAAATGCAGCAACGTCTCAGTTTGGTTCAGGCTGGGCATGGTTAGTTGCTGATTCAGTGGGTGGTAAACTGTCAATCATGAAAACGGCGAACGCTGATACGCCACTGGCTCATGACAAAACAGCAGTATTAACCTGTGATGTTTGGGAACATGCATACTACATCGATTATCGTAACCGTCGTCCAGATTACGTGGATACCTTCCTTGATAAATTAGTAAACTGGGACTATGCCAATGCTAAATATAAAGGTCAAGACGCAGGTGTTGAAGAGTAATTTACAATAAAGCTTATTGTTTAAAAGACTTATTTTGTGAAATATCAGTCTTTTAATTATTAAAAAAGGATGCTTCGGCATCCTTTTTTGTTTTCTATCATTCATACAATAGTCGAATGCCATATACCCCATCTACCAGCCTATAACTCAATATTTAAATAATAATGATTTTCATTTACATTTTATAAGAATCAGGTTATGGTATTTTATGTTCCAATTAAAACTATCTTAATGACCTATGAGATACCGAAATGACTTAGCGTCATTTATGCGGTATAACCACCTAAGACTCACTATTTCAACCATTAGTATGGAATAAACCTTATGAAAGAATCAGCTGGTAGTAAAGTTTTAAATAAACCCAATGTACTCAATTCGTTTCCTACAGCAGTGATGGCTTTGTTTACTATCGTCTTCACGACGAATAGTGCAATGGCACATCCTGGCCATGATCATACTGCGAATGAATCTATGCTGATGCATGTACTTTTTTACGGCTCCATTGTTATTGCTTTAGCCGCCTGTATTTGGGTAGCCTATCGTCAGTTTACTAAGCAAAAAGACAAATGGAAATAGAACTCAAATCAACGTTTAACTATTTATAAGGAAGTTAATATGTTACATACGCTATTACAAAAAATGGATAAAGTGCGTGCTTTTCCAACCCTATCAGCACATTGTGATATTCCTTGCGGTATTTATGACACGACTCCGGCTCAAATCTTCGCGTTAAGTGTTTTACGATACTGTCATCAGATTGAGAGTCTCAGTGACAGCCGTGAAGATATGGCTAAATTTATTCGTTTAGTTGAAGATAAAGAAAAACATGCTGAATCAGTTAAGCATGAGATACGTATTATTTGGGGCGATTATTTTAAGGGTGAGCTACTTGAGAAATATCCAAATATTCATAAATTAACGCATGATATTATGCTAGCGGGCTCTGCTGCCAAACAGCACATCAGTGTTGAGAAAGCCGAGAAATTAGTTGAATTAGTTAATGAATTTGCTGAAACCTTTTGGGATTCAAAAGGGGTGGAGACGTATCGAGCGATTTGTCCTTATGAGCCTAAAGTCGAAACGGTTTATCCTAAATTAGGCTAAACGTGTTGTTTCTTTAGCGCAAGCTAAAAACTTATGAAGCTTAAGGTTATGAAGCTAAAAACTTATGAAGCTGAGAGTTATGAAAGTAACTGGAAATAGTATGCACCCGACTCTTGAGTCGGGTGCATTTGTATTGATATGGCACTCAAAATATCTTTATGAACAGCCGCACTTGATTGGCAAGGTGCCATATTTTGGTCAGCTTATATTGAATACTATGACTCTTAGGGCAGGCCATATTGTGGCTGTCAATCATCCAAAATATGGTCAGATAATTAAAAGAATAGTTCAGATTCAAGTGAAAGCAGAGCCGCCTATCGGGTCTAAGAGTCTTAATAAAAATCAACTAAGAGTTAGCCCCTATTATAGTCACTCTGTACGACTAAAACTAAGGGGTGATAACTGGGATGAAAGTGTCGGTATGGAAGCTTTGGGTTGGGTAGAAATTAAAGATGTCATTGGGAAAGTAATTTGTAAGGTAAGTCCAAAGAGCCATTGATTAAAAATCAATGACTCTTTTTTTAGATTTCATTTTAACTATCATTCAGTAATTAGCTCGATAATCGATTCTATAACACATAGTGTATAAGTCCCATATAAATGTCTACTATTGATAACTACTCTCAAGTTCTTTAAAATTATATTGTCTAAATTTAGTTAAACTATGTGATGTTTTATTTAGTTTTTATAAAAAATGTAACTATGGTGTAACAACCCTAATTTATAATCCGATTTTTAGTTTTGTTAAAATTATCTATTGACGTTATATGGTTTCAGGCTAGCCAGAGTAACTCGATAAATATTATTCATTAGGGAGTTTTTATGTCTGAAGCTATAAGCTCAATACCTAAACAGGGCGGCAATATGGCAGCTCGGTGGGTATTAGTTGCTGCATTAGTATATACGTTGATTTGTGCCGTAGGCATGATTGGTTCTGGCTTTAAAGGCGCGACGGCTGGCGAAGCAAAAGAGTTGTTTGCTTTTGCAACGAACCCATTTATGGGTCTGATAATCGGTATTGTTGCCACTGCTTTGATTCAATCATCTTCAACCGTCACCTCCATTATCGTTGGATTGGTTGCAGGTGGATTGCCTGTTGAACTGGCAGTTCCAATGGTGATGGGCGCTAATGTTGGTACATCAATTACCAATACGATTGTTTCGATGGGGCACATTACAAATAAGGAAGAGTTCAAAAGAGCTTTTGCCGCTGCTACGATACATGATTATTTCAACTTACTCTCCGTGGTCATCTTCTTACCGCTTGAGATTATGTTTGGCTTCTTAGAAAAAATAGGCACTTATTTTTCAACATTTATCGTGGGTTCAGCAGCGACAGACGGTGATGCTGTTTCCGTAGGATCATTTAACTTTATTAAAGCCGCTACTGCCCCTGTTGTTAATCTATTTAAACACCTGACAGGTGTACTCGATCAACCGTTAGCAGGTATAGCGTTAGCCCTTTTGGGTATTACACTAATATTTGTATCGATTACCTATATCGGTAAGTTATTAAAACAATTAATGGTAGGTAAAGCCAAAGATATTATGCATACCACAGTGGGCCGTGGTCCGATTAGTGGTATAGCTTCCGGCACAATCATTACTATTTTAGTTCAGTCTTCATCTACCACAACCTCATTAATGGTCCCTCTGGCAGGCTCAGGAACGTTTAGTTTAAAGCAAATTTATCCCTTTACTTTGGGCGCTAATATTGGCACGTGCATTACCGCACTCATTGCGTCATTTGCGGTTGAGGGTAATATGCAAGCAGCGGTAACCATCGCATTGATTCACTTAACCTATAATGTGATAGGCGTCGTGGTTATTTATGGTATCCCTTTCTTGCGTGATATACCTTTGAAATTAGCTGGCTGGTTGGCAAACCTTGCCTCAGAAAAGAAAGTGTATGCGTTAGCTTATATACTTGGGGTGTTCTTCGTAATTCCTCTTTTATGTGTTGGTGTTTCATATTCAGTAGGGTCAATGTAACAGAGGTAATATAGCCGATATAACTGTCGTTGATATCATGTCACACTGCACATTTATAATTTAAAGTTAATAGGATGGAAAAAATGATGGACGCAAGGGATAAAAGTACAACAGAACAAATAAGCACCTTAGATTCTATCGCAGAAAATGTCGCTATCAAATCTTCTGAGGAAATTAATCAGCTCATTAAAGAGACGGAAGAGACGCTATCAGCATTGATGAAGGAGCTTAAACGTCGTCAACAAGATAACATGCATAAAGAGATTGATCATCTTGAAGAATATATGGAAGAGGCGGACACCAGTTTTAAGAACTTAAGAAAGTTTATTGCGATGGCACTTGCTGAAATTCGTGGTGGAAAATAGTTAAAGTATTTTCCTTAAATGAGCATAGACGTATTGAAATTATGTGATTTTATCTATTATCGTATATGTATTATTAAAATAAAAAATCGCTGCGTTGTCAGCGATTTTTTTGTGTTCTTAATTTATAAAACCTTAAAATTGAGCGCCATTAAAGCCTCTCTTAGCATTGCAATGTTGTAATAGGCATGGGCATTGGTAGAGTTTTGGAAAAAGATATAAAGCTCATCAAAGTGTTGGCGTTGATTAGCGATTGCTTGCGCCCAAGCCTGCATCTCCTCTACTGAATAACGGTAATCATGGCGCTCACTGGCTGACATTGAATCCCAGCAGTTCAAATTATTACCATGCATACGCAAGTAGCCAGTGCGTTTAGCACCTTGTTGGACTGTAGAACACTGAGAGGTTTGGGTAAATAACAATCGTGATTGTGGTAATCCACTGACTTTGGGATAGTCGACACTACACCAAATAAGCCCATGCTTTTGGAAGCTGTGCTCTACTTGCGGGATATGCCAACTGGCATGGCGAAACTCTATCGCTAGGGGATAATCACTGAACCAATCGGTTAATTTAGCCAAATACAGACGATTTGAAACCGTTCTGTCAAATCCATGCGGAAACTGAATCAATAAAGGCGCCAGACAATCGGCCTCAATAATAGACTGCAAAGCTTCTATAAAGGCTGAGGCATGTTGCGCAGTTGCCGTTTGAGTATGGCTAAAATCTTGATGCAACTTTACCGCAAATTTCACTTGACCGTCAGACTTTCTAAGCATCCCCTCAAACGCTTTGTGACCTAGTGGCGCATAAAAGGTACTATTAATTTCAACGGCGCCATAATGTTTGGCGTATTCTGCTAAAAAATCTGTCTTTTTTGTACCCATGGGATACAGTGTACCGAGCATATCGGTATCGCTATATCCACCGGTACCCAAATAAACGGTAGGCGTTTGAGAAAGTGTCTTTGTCATAGGTTACCGCGTCAGAGTTATAGGCCAAAAAAGAAGATAGGTTAATATAATAATAAGCGGCCTTTAGCGTGTATTTATTAGCTCAATCACACTATTATATCGGATTGAACACAGTATCCGTGATTGCATATGCATTCGATGATATAATTCACGGTTTAATACATTAATTGTACTGGGGCGTTTTCTTATTCGTCCTTGATAATTGATGTGCACGCCTTATTACCTATTAATATAATCCATCTCGTGGACAATCATTGTCAGATTGTGCTCCTTTATTGAAACGGTTTAACGTCTATTAAATTGGTAGAGTTTACATGAACCTTGTTGTCATCGGTGTTAACCATAAAACAGCCCCCGTTGCTTTGCGCGAACGGTTGGCTTTTGTGGGCGACGACATTCAGGCCGCGCAAGCCCAATTACAGAAGATAACCGCCGGTAGTGTGATTATCTCTACCTGTAACCGTACCGAAATTTATGCGCTTGCACCCAATACCTATACCGCGAATGATCCGGCATATGTTACACAATCGGCGCAGCTAAAGACCGTATCGGCTACTGCACTTGCTGAGCAACTTATCAATTGGCTGGCTGAGTTTAAAGGCCTGCCTGCCAATGAAATACGTCCTTATTTATATGACTTTATTGATGGGCAAGCGCTAACCCATTGGCTGCGTGTAGCGGCCGGTCTGGACTCCATGATTTTGGGTGAGCCACAAATCTTCGGTCAAATTAAGCGCACCGTTAGCCAGGCCAAAGAAACTGGCTACTTGACCAATCATTTAAATTGGGTAGTAGAACAGATATTCGCAGCAGCCAAACGTGTGCGTAATGAGACGGATGTAGGTACACAGGCCATCTCTTTAGGATTTGCTGCGGCAAAATTAGTTACTCAGATATTTGATAAACCAGAAGATACGACCTTATTGGTGATTGCTGCTGGCGAGATGAATCGTCTGGTCACTCAGCATATTGCCGCGCTGGGCGTGCGCCGTATTCTGATTTGTAATCGTACCCCTGAGCGTGCTCAATTATTGGCAGAAGAGCTGCAGCGGCCGGGTTTGACTATCGAGGTGCATCCGCTTACTGTGCTAGACACGTTATTGTATCAAGCCGATATTGTGAGTAGCTGTAGTGGGAGTATGGATATGCTAATCGATAAATCCATGACCCGTAGCGCACTCAAAAAACGCCGTTATAAACCAATGCTAATGGTTGACTTAGCAGTACCAAGAGACATTGATTCAAAAGTTGGTAAGCTTGATGATGTGTATCTGTACTCTATTGATGACTTACAGCATGTGATTGCCGGTAACTTAGAGAAGCGTCGTCAAGCTGCTGTTGAAGCGGAGTTATTGGTCAGCCATTTGGTGGTTGAGATTGAGCGTCGCTATCAAGTACGTAAAGTCGGTCAAGACATTCATGATTATCGTCAGTTAGCAGAGCAAAAAGCGGAAAAAGTACTACAAGAAGCCTTGCATCAATTGAGAAATACAGACGCACCGGCAGAAGATGTGTTGACTGAATTAACCCGACGCTTAACTCAGACGCTATCTCACGCACCCTCATTGTTAATGCGCCGTGCTGCGCGCGATGGCGACGCAGAAGCACTGGATATGGTGATTTCTGGTCTAAAAGAAGCGTACCGCGCTAAATAAATCGTACACATTAAAAAGCCCGTCATTCAATTAAATGACGGGCTTTTTAATGTGTGATGTTTTAAATTATCAAAACGTCGCAAGTATCAGTGTGTTTTAGAAGCGCGGATGTAATAACGCATTTAAGAAATGAGGAATCACATTGGGCTCAAGTAATATAGTTGCTAACACGCCGAACGCGCCGCCCCATAAATGCGCAAGATGGTTCACTGATGAGCCGCCTTTATTATTGGCATACACACTATAGGCCACATAGGCAATGGCGAAGACAATCGCAGGGATAGGAACGACGGCAAATAAATACAGCATACTCCAAGGCGCCATCAAGATATAGGCGAACAAGATAGCAGAGACCCCACCTGAAGCACCTAGGCTACGGTAGCGGGGGTTATCTTTATGCTGTAAGTAGCTCGGAATCATCGCTGCAATAATCGCAATCAAATAAACGGCAATAAATCCAAAGCCGCCTAAGTATTGATTAAAGAATCGTTCGACCACACGCCCGAAAAAGTACAAGGTAAACATGTTAAATAATAGGTGTGAGCCATCGGCATGGATAAAGCCATGAGTAATGAAGCGATACCATTGTCCCTTATTAACCGCAGGCGGATAGAAAATCAGTCGACCCATCAAAGCGGTATTTTGCCATGCTAAAAAGCTAATAATGACCGTAATGGCAATAATTAGCGTCGTATGGTTACTCAATAAACTGTTCACGGTTATTCCTTAGTGCATTTATATGGGTATAAAGCAGTTCTTAATACTGTTTGTTATCGTATCTCAGGTGTATTATATAGAGTAACAACTGCGTCGACAGCCTTAAATGGTGGTGTTGTCTATATTTATCATGGTTTCAATTTATAGTTTTAGCATGAATTATTATCAGTTTGTCACCAATTCACATGTCTGTAACACGGTTTAACTGATAATTTACCTTAATATAACGGAGTTGTTTTCAAGATAGGGTAGTGTAGTACACAACTGCGGTAAAGAGGTAACTCTCTCGTATGATTTGGACGCTTTATATATTAATTATCGTGCAATTGTGTATTAATTAACGTGTAATAAGGATAAATTCAACAGTTTGTTGTGTTTAACTAATTATAAAAAGCACGGGTTATACATCGTTTATAAAAGCAAAGCGTAGGATGAGGGAAATAACTTATCGTATATTTTTAATTATTTAGGAGGATTGTTATGGATATTATTGGTCATTTAACGCGTACAGTAACGCCTGCGGTACTAGGCGACAACCGTACCCCAGAAAACGAAAACTTATTACAGCAGTTCTATGCTCTTTTTGTGAGCAGCTTAGCTGATCAAGAATCATATGGTCGTATTGGCGATCAAGAAGTTCGCGGTGATGATAGTGGTTTCTTTGATCGTTTTTGGCATGATGAGCGTAAAAGAAATAGCTTAACGCGTGAACTTTCAACAGCAAACCACGTTGATAAAACAGAAGCTCAAGCTTTAATGTCAACTGCATCACCATTAGCATTTAACGAGATTAAAAGCTTAGCGGGTACTACGCCAGTGCCTCAGTTCTTGCGTGATAACCTATCTTCTTATCGTGATCATATCCCTGCATGGGCTGCGATGAGTGGACTAGTACCAGCAGGTTTATTAGCGGCAAACAATGCTAAGAAAGAAGCACCTGCTGCTGCAACTACGACGACTACTGAAGCGCCGAAAGCAACGACAGCTGCTACCACTGCTGCTCCAGTTGCCGCTGCCGCTGCTACCTCTGAAACCGAGCCAAAACCAGGTCATCGTATCTCTGATACAACAAGTACTGAACCCCTTCATCGTAAAGAAGAAGAGGGCGGTAGCTTCTTAAAAGCATTATTACCAATTATTGGTTTAATTATTTTAGCAGCGCTAGCTTGGGCATTATTGAAAGGTTGTCAGGACAATCCAGAGCCTGTAGCAACGCCACCTCAGCAAGTAGAGCAATCTGCTGAAAATGCAGTCGTTGCTGATAATGTAGAGGTAGAGCCTGCCGTATTATCTTTATCGAGTGGTGAAGGTAATCAATTATATTCTTGCCGTATAAATGCAGGTAATGACGCTTTAAACGATACAATCATGTCTTCAATGAATGAAGTGTTTGCAGGCGAAGCGGATAAATGTCGAGCTGATATTGATGATAACTTCGCGACTGATATGCCAGCCGCAGAGTACTTAGGCGCAATTTTACCGCTTATTAAGAATACGCCTAATGCGAACGTTATTATTAAAGGTGAGGACATTATAGTTAACTCACCAGATGATGCGCAACTACAGCAGTTGGTTTCAGACTTGAAAGCAGCAGCGCCTGGTCTTAATGTTATGGCTGAAGGTCCACTTGATTTGCAAGGTGAAATTGATCGCAGTATCACCGAAGCGAATGCTGGACTTGATGCATTAGGAGACAACCCAGATCCTCGTGACGTTGCACGCGCATTAAGTCGTCAAGTGGTTAATTTCGAATTTGATGATTCTGCTATCCCAGACGTTAATAAACCTGTTCTAGACCGCGCTGTAGAAATTATGAAGAAAACGCCTGATATGGAATTATTGATCATTGGTCATACTGATGCAATAGGCACGAATGAGTATAATATTCCATTATCTCAGCGTCGAGCTCAGTCTATTAAAGACTACATGGTTTCTCAAGGTGCTGATGCTGATCGTTTAAAAATTAAAGGTATGGGTGAGTCTGATCCAATCGCGACTAATGAAACGGACCAAGGTCGTTTCCGTAACCGTCGCATCGAATATGTCGTATATGATGAGTCGATGGGTCAAGCCGATGAAAACGGTATTGTGGTAGCACCAGATTCAGAAATTCGTGAAACTGAAGTGAAAAATAAGGGTACTTCATCTCCTGAAGCTTCTGCTCCTGCGGCCACTCATGACGATGGGTTAGAGTTAGATCCTGACTTAAACCCATTAGATGATAATAATGATGATTTAATGCCAGATGGCGATGATCATTTATTGGTTCCTGAGTCTGATACTGCACAATAAATATCACCATTCCACAAACTTAGAGTAGTTTAAATAAAAATACCGTCCAAATTGGGCGGTATTTTTTTGAGAAAATTAGGGACTGTATATAACCCCTTAATATCAATATTTGGCGAGGGAGGCTAACGCTGTCCTTTTCAGTTTACCTAAGTCTTTAATGTTTGAATCGGCGTGTTTATACGGACGCTATTATTTTAAATAATTGGTCGGATCTTTATCTAAATTAGCGGTTATAGACTCCTTAAAAAAAGCCTCACTAATATTGTGCTTAGCTTGCGCCCAGTAATCAAACTGAGCACAGGTAGCCTCCAAACTTCCTTGCCACTGTGGAATGATACTACGCATGGTATGTAAACGCTGTTGATTGGGCTGTGGCAATTGCTCCGCCATCTCAATGGCTTGGATGGCGGCAGTGCGGTCATTACAAATCAGTGCCATATCACAACCTGCACTAAGCGCAGCAGTGACTCTCGCTGTGATATCCCCTGCAATATGAGCCGCTTTCATAGACAAATCATCTGAAAATAAAACACCTTCAAAGCCTAACTGCTTACGGGCGATGTCCTGTAGCCATGTTTTTGAAAATCCAGCAGGTTTATCATCTATTTGCTTAAAGATAACGTGTGCCGGCATCAAAGCATCCAGCCAAGGTAGGCATTGAATAAAAGGCTGTAAGTCAATTTGTTTGATTTCGTCTAAACTGCGTTCATCAATCGCATCAGCCACATGGGAGTCTGGAGCTATTGAGCCGTGACCTGGGAAGTGTTTGCCTGTAGTTGCCATACCGGCAGTTTTCATACCGCGCATAAATTGAGTAGATAGCGCCACGATTGCTTCGGTACGCGCATGGAAACTGCGGTCGCCAATAACTTTACTGACGCCGTTGATATCAAGTACCGGTGCGAAGCTAATATCAATCCCCACAGCTATAACCTCAGCTGCCATTAAATAGCCGCAATCATAGGCCAACGATAACGCCTTGATGGGATAGGTATTGAATAAATCACCTAATTTGCCCATGGCAGGAAGCGGGGTAAAGCCTTGACGCAAACGAGCAACGCGGCCGCCTTCTTGATCGGCACCAATGATAATATCTGGCTTTATTTGGTGAATCTCATCACACAGCGCACGGACTTGCTCAGGCGTCTCTACATTACGAGCAAACAGAATAAGCCCGCCCACCTCTGCTCGACTTAATACTAAGCGGTCCGCCTCAGTGAGCTTGGTACCTGCTACATCAATCATTAATGCCCCGTACATACGCCACCCCATCTTTTAAAGTGTTTTAAGCTAAAAGTTAATCCGTTATTATTACAGTAAATGAGCCCAATACCAACCTTATCGTGAGCATCACTATGATGCTATTAAGCATCTTGTTATTAGTGGTTGTTAGAGCAGGGAAGACGCTTGAGGTTGGTAAGTATAATTACTTGCCTGATATTAACCATGAATGCTGTGATAAATAGGCTCTAAGATATGCAAAGGTAAGAATGCATATACAGTTTTAGACAGTCAGCAGTGGTTTGTTATGCTAATATCGAGGCACCATACCTATAATGTAAAAAGAATAAGCGAGAACATTTTATGAGATTTCAACCAACACAGCTGGTGCTCGGTGCTGCCGCAATTGGTGTCGCAGGGATAGTCTTTTCACACAGTTACTCTGAAGCGGTTGCCGCAGATCATAAAAACTTCAAGGTAACACCAGAACAACAGTTAACGACTCGCCAAGTCGCTGCTTTGCTTGATAGAGCCCATTATTCTAATCAGCGTCTTGATGAAGAGATGGGTCGTAAGATCTTAGCGATGTATTTTGATCGTTTAGATGCCAATCACACGTTATTTCTGCAATCAGATATCGATGAGATGACTCGCAAATATGGGTCAAAATTTGCCTCATTATTAAAACGTGGCGACTTAAGTGCAGTGCAAGATATTTTTAATCGTTATACGCAGCGCTCAAATGAGTATTATGATTTTGCTGATAAGTTCTTGTCAAAAGAGATTGATCTGCACCGTAATGATTCGGTGGTGTTAGACCGTGAAGAAGCACCAAGATTTAAGAATGCCGCAGAACAAAAAGCCTATTGGGAACGTCAGTTAACGCTACAGGTTATCAATCTAACCTTGGGTCAAGAAGAAGATAGAGCACGTGATAATCTGTATCGTGAAAACCCTGAGCTCACCAAGGGCAATGATTTAATTTTAAATGAAGACAGAAGCCCTGCTGAAATTCTATTAAATCGTCTGCATCGTCAGCAAGAGCAGTTAGATCGTATTAAGAGTGACGAGGTCATGGAGTCAGTACTTAATAGTGCGACGCTGACCTATGATCCGCATAGTAATTATTATGCGCCGGTACAAGCGGTAGAGATGCAGGTTCAGTCTAACTTGCAGCTAGAGGGTATTGGCGTATCGATTCGTCCCTATCGCAAGAATCCAGATTATACTCAAATCGTAACACTGGTTGATGGTGGTCCTGCGGCGAAGTCGGGTCAGATTCAGCCGAATGATTTGATTATCGCGGTTGCTAAAGACGGCGAGAAGCTACAAGACGTGGTGGGCTGGTCGACACGTGAAGTGGTGTCTTTAATACGTGGTGAGCGCGGCACTGATGTGATTGTCAAAGTAAAACAGCCCAATAGCCCTGACGCAGCAGCACGTACTATCGTGATTACCCGTGATATAATCGAGCAAGAAGATGCGGGTGTCACTCATCGTGTGATTACGGTCAAACCGGAAGGTAGCGATGAAGAAAAACGTATTGGTGTGTTAGAGATTCCAAGCTTCTATCTAAACTACCGTGCGCGCCGTAGTGGTCAAAACTACCGTAGCGTGAGTATCGATACGCAAAATGAGCTGAAAAAGCTGAACAAAGAAAATATCGATGGTCTCGTGGTTGATTTACGTAATAATCCAGGTGGCTCATTAGATGAAGTCGCTAAAATGTTGGGACTGTTTATTAAAGAAGGGCCTTTAGTTCAGATTCGTGATAACCGAGGTAATGTTCAGGTTTATCAAGATGAAGACGGCGGCAAACAGCTGTATTCAGGCGATATGGTGGTGATTACCAACTTAGCATCAGCATCAGCATCAGAGATTTTCGCGGCAGCGATTCAAGACTATGGCCGCGGCTTAGTGGTGGGTAGCACCACAACCGGTAAAGGTTCAGCACAAGTTCAGTTAGATAGCTTGGCATTAGGCTCAGCAACATTGACCCAGCGTAAATTCTACCGAGTGACCGGTGGTAGTACCCAGAATAAAGGTGTTGTTCCTGATGTAGAGCTGGTAAATATCTATGATGGAGCCGAGTTTAGTGAGCGCGACCAGAAATATGCGATGGCTTGGGATACCATTCAGACCTCGCCTTATAAACCTGAAGGCAGATTCAGCAGCGATACGCTAGCGACGCTTAACCAGCAATCCAAAATCCGCCAGACGACGAATCCTCAGTTTGTCTATTTAGACACATTGAATAAAATCCGTGATATGGAAGATGATAAGAAAGCGGTCGTGCTTAATATTGACAAGCGCCGTGCGCATCAGAAGCAAGTAGAGCAAAAAACGCTGCAAGCAGAAAATGCCCGTCGTCAAGCTGAAAGTAAGAAGCCTTATCGAAGCTGGACTGAGTATCAAGCAGCGACTGAGGCCTTATTTGAAGAGCGCAGTCGTATGAAGACAGATGAACGTCCTAAGTTGCCAGAGAGTGAAGTGTTTGTCACCGAAGCAGCCAAGATTATGCTCGAGGCTAATAAGCTTAAAAGGTTCCAAGAATTACGTGACGCACGATAAGTAAGTTTGGGTTAATCCACCTTAAGCCTATCTCTTAAGCTTAGATAGTCCAGTCCCAAATGGCGTAACCCCTCAAGTTTTATTAAACTTGAGGGGTTTTTTTAGCTTATTTTTAGTTAACTATTATTTTAAGTGTTAAAAAATCACTTTATTTACCAAAATCTGAAAGATTATTTATGTAACTGTGTGTGGTTTTTTTGCCTATATTTCTGGATTATTTTTGACCAAGAATTTGTCTAATTCTATATAGAGTAAGGCTTTAAGAGGTTTTAATTCATTGATATCATTATATTTTATTTTTGAACTTTCTTAAAAATCACGCTTTTGTAAGCATATGCTTACACCACTAGACGCTATAGCGACTTACATAGTCTTACCTAATTTGCGATTATAGCTTTACGGCATCAAGGATGATGACTCAAAGGATTGAGTGCTTAACATATCAGCTTAGGTTGATAAAGAAAGTTTCCGTATTAGGGATGAATAGCTATGTATAGGTTGGATGTATTTCTAATTTTAAACCATAGCGCTTATGAGTCAACTATCTAGCTTGATAGGAGACCATAAGTAAAGTAGGGACACATGACCAGACATCAAAGACGATGTTTAGGGCGCAACACCAGAGCAGGATGCTCGCTATTATTCGCTCATCTAGGATGGAAGTGGGAATAATAAATAGTTAGGATAACAAACAATTAAAGCCGCATAGCGAAAGTTATGCGGCTTTGTTGTATCTGGAGAATTTGAAGAGGCTAGATAAACGTTCAAATCAATAGTTTTCAAAATGGATTTTGGCTGATTATTTATTTAGCTAATATTTTATTTAAATAAAAATTTAGCAGTGTTCTATCGCCAAATATAAGGTAGCTCATTACCTAGCCCTTATAGTCAAAGGTTTAAGCTAGCATAAGTTGTTAAAAACGCAATAAAAGTTTGGCCGAAATAACTCAAATGTAAGCATATGCTTACACGACTAGACGCTATAGCGACTTACATAGTCTGATGTAATTTGAGACTATAGCTCTACGGCATCAAGGATGATGACTCAAGGATTGAGTGCTTAACGTATCAGCTTAGGTTGATAAGAGAAGCTTCCGTATTATGGATAGGCCGCTATTGCTAGATTTTAATGAAAATTGGAATCGTCACGATAGCATCTATGAACAGAGTGTCTAGATTGATACTGTGTCATGGGTTAAGCAAGGATGCATGACTGTGATAACGCTGCTAGGATGGACAGGATTATCACAGTAACGGTATGAATAGAGCAGGATGCTCGCTGTTATTGGCTATACTAGGATGGTGTAGAAAACAACAGAGCTTTGGATGGCTTATGATAAAAGCTGCATAGCGAAAGTTATGCGGCTTTGTTGTGTTTGGTAGATAATAAATCTTACGATAGAAGCGACTGTTGACTTATAGGTGAAATAGGCCAATCAAGTTTGATAATCATCAGCTTAAAGTATTGGCTAGTAAGATAACCTCTACAATCAGGCCGGTAGTGCCATCTGTGCGCTTATTGGCTTTAATATGACCCTGATGCGAGCCAATCACTGCATGGCTGAAGTGTTTAGGTAATCACGAAAGGTGCTTAATTTGATAAATGGTTGGAAGATAAGCTCGGTAGGGTACTGACTATAAAATGATCTTTTGTATAAACTAAGCGTACGATATTCGGTATCCGTTATTGATATGGATAGAAAATTAACATTGAAATTAGTAATTAAAAAAAGCGACATCTTGAAAAAGATGTCGCTTTTTGCTTTATTTCAATGAGCGATGCTCTAAAAGCAGTCCGTTATTAACAGTAACAATAAACGGGTTATTCAGCGTTACGTGCCACGTCGGCCTGAAGGGCAGGCGGTAAGTCTATTACCTGTAAATCTGATTCTTCTATTTTTTCCGGACGGGCCACAACTAATGCTTCAAATCCGCCTTCGGTAGCAAGGGCATTGACCACCTGAATTTTATCCAAACTCTCACCAGCTTCTGGCACATCGCCTTCGCCTTTCACGCGGTGCAAGAACGCCTTCGGTGATGCTTTGAAGTAGATGCGCGCAATCACTTCTTGGCCTAAGTAGCAGCCTTTATTATAGTGTACGCCGTCACGTTGATGTAAACGCAGCTCTTGTGGTTGGAATTGACCTCGTGTAGCCTCTGTAATCCAGTAGTTACCGGTCGCAATACTGCGCGCCATCCACTGCTCTGGATCATTTTTATCAGCATCGAGACTAAAGCTTGGTTTTTGGGTCTCATCGCCCTTATCTAATACGCAAGGATAGATATCGACAGGTTCTGAAAGGGTCACTTTATAAAAGGCGCCATATTTTTTGAAGTGGGCTTGAAACGCTTCTTCGCAATCAGCACTAATCACGATATCAAATTGATTTTCCTCTAGTTTTTTTACCCAAAGACCGAAATCAATACGGCCTTTGATATTGGCAATGGCAGTCGGACGATAATCTGCATCTAATAGTTTAATATTAACAGTAACTTGGCCTTGCAAGAATTTGGCGGCATCTTCGCCTTGTAACGTCATTTGTTTGAATGAAACCGTTGTCATAGTGTATACCTTTTATTATCGAACAAAGATGGTTTGAGTGATTCTGTAATAGGTTATAGGAGTACTAGTATTCGCTATTTGCACAGCTTTTGAAAGGCAGCTTATTTTATTTAAATTTTAATGGCTAAACATAGAGTAAAGCAGGTAACCGGATTGATAAAGTGTCCTCTTGTTTATAGTGGATTGATTAGGGTGGTGCGCGCATATTTCAATGATGAGCGATTGACTGGATGTCTCTTAATTGAAAGTGCGGCTAATAAACTGGCTAGGTAAAGCAAAGTTGGGCGTGGTAGGGTACAATATAGGGGCATAAATGACTTACGTTTTCTATTTAATTGATGAGTATTCGGACGTGGTTTTACAGCGGTAATTGTTTCTTTGAGTCTAGATAGCCGGTAACAATAACGCGGCTCAGAGACAACCGTATAAAATGATGTCCCTACCAATGAGGATAAAATGAGCTTACCTAATTGCCCAAGTTGTGATTCTGATTTGACCTATGAAGACGGCGCTTTATTGGTGTGCCCAATGTGTGCCCATGAGTGGACCGCTGAAGAAGCCGACAATGCAGCATCAGAAGAATCAGAAGCTGTGATTCGTGATGCGGTTGGTAACGAGCTGCAAGATGGCGATGCAGTGACTGTGATTAAAGACTTGAAAGTAAAAGGGTCATCAACTCCGATTAAAGTGGGTACCAAAGTAAAAAGCATTCGCTTATTGCATGACGCGCCAGATGATCACGACATTGATTGTAAAGTCGATGGTTTTGGCCAAATGAAATTAAAATCATCGGTTGTGAAAAAAGCATAATTATTATTCCAGCGCTTTAGCTACTAATAAAAAGCCCTCGTATTTTAGATACGAGGCCTTTTTTAGTTAATAATGTATAGCAAATGATTTATAGTTGCCATCAGGTAAATGAGGTACAAGGCAACTGAGTGCAAGCACTACTGTAGTAGGCTTAGCGAGGTTAACACAGTAACGCTTTTATATGGCTGTGACTATAGATGAAGTATGACGCGCTGAATATCACATAGTCGGACACAGGTTAGCAGCGTAAGGTATATCGCCTTCAAATACACATAAACCCAGTCCACTTGGGCCATGGTTTGCCAGTGAAATTGACGATACGGGCAATACCGCAATTTTTTCAATCCCTGTTTTTTGCTTTAACATCTGCAAAAAGCGGGCGTCCAAATCAGGACGACCAGCACTTAACATATACGCAAACGAGTCTTTACGCTTTACCGTATCACTCAATTGCTCAATTACGTAATAAAAGGCCTTGTCAAGTTTGCGAATCTTGATAATCGGCAGTACTTCACCTTCATCAGATACTTTAAGTACCGGCTTAATACTAAAGAAAGTCGCAAAGAATCCTGCTGGAGCAGATACTTTTTTGTTCTTAATCAAATAAGATAAATCATCTGCCACAAATAGCATTTTGTGACTGCCACGAATCGTATCCAAACGTGCAGCGATATCTGGCATAGTATGACCTTGCTGCATTAACCGGTCAGCCTCTAGCGCTAACAAGGCCTCGCATGCATTTAAATCTTTGGTGTCATAAACGTAGACATCCATGCGGTCTTTAAAGGTCTGTGCAACGCGGCTGATAATGTTATAGCTTTCACTAACATGTGAGGAGAGCGTGGTGATAAATACCTCTTTAACACCCTGCTCATGCAATTTACTAAGCTGCATCGCGACTTCTTCTGCAGGGGCAGGCGAGGTGTGCACAGGCGAGTGGCTGACCTCGTTCATTAAGCGCTGTAGACGGGTACTATTGATGTTTCTGCCATCAGTAAATTCGACATTATTAACGTGAATACGTAAGCGAATAAGCTCGACATTATGTTTGATATCCATATCATCAAGCCCAGAGGAGGATGTACTTAAAACCTTGCGACTCATACTTGGGCACCTAGTATCTTTATGGCGGTATGCTTTTAAAACAAAGCATACTCTAATTTTTGAGCATTTTACAAATGCATTATTCACTCGATTATAGAGGGATAATTAGGCTTAGGATAGTCAAAACCGCAGTTAATTGTAGGGACAACAGTCATTTAGCACAGAATAAGAGTTTGTTTATACTTATTGGAAGGTGAAAGTGATAACTAATACCTGTTTTTAGATGCTCAACAATCAACATAAAGTCAATAAGAATATAGGAATAACACACAGATTATAGGAATACACATAACTTTTTTAAGGTGTTATTTAGTATTGATGAAAAACAATTAATGGGTCACGAATTGCCGCAGATAACTGACCTGATTATTGCTATACTTAATTTAAAGACAGCTATTTTAGTATAGTATTTTACTTAATAATGGGAGCGGAGTATGTCAAAGAAATCCAAAAAGCCTGAGCAAGTTTCGGACGAGTATGTCACTAGTGAAAAAGACATCGAGAAATACGAAACCAAAAAGAAAAAACAAGGCAGCCGTATCAAAACCAAAGAGGTAATTGATCAAGTTATCCTCAAGGATTTGGTAGAAGGTAATATTGAAGGCATCTCTGAAGACCTACAAGCACTGATTCATGATGCCGCTCCTGATGATTTGGTTAAGCTAAAAGATTTGTTTGCCAAACATGCACTGGCCAATCAAGTGAAAACGGGCAGCAAAAGAGACGATGAGCTGTCTGATAACTGGCGCGAGGGTGGCTATCCTTACAAAAATCGCTTGTCGCGCAAAACTTATGAAAAGCAAAAGTATCACTTGCAAGTAGAGCTGTTAAAGCTACAGCGCTGGGTACGTGATACCGATCAAAAAGTTGTTATCCTCTTTGAAGGTCGTGATGCGGCTGGTAAAGGGGGTTCAATTAAGCGCTTTATGGAGCACTTAAACCCACGTAGTGCGCGCGTTGTAGCACTAGAAAAGCCAACAGAGCGTGAAATGGGTCAGTGGTACTTCCAGCGTTATATTCAGCACTTACCTTCAGTCGGTGAGATGGTGTTATTTGACCGCTCTTGGTATAACCGTGCTGGCGTTGAGAGGGTAATGGGTTTTTGTACTGATGAGCAATACCAGACCTTTATGAAGCAAACGCCAGAGTTTGAAAAGCACCTGATTGACTCAGGTATTCATCTTATTAAGTTCTGGTTCTCAGTGAGCCGTGATGAGCAGCGTCGCCGTTTTAAGCAGCGTGAAGCGCATCCATTAAAGCAGTGGAAGCTGTCACCAATTGATATGGCATCACTGGATAAATGGGATGATTACACCCTAGCTAAAGAAGCGATGTTCTACAATACAGATACTGCTGAGTCGCCTTGGATTGTGATTAAATCTGACTGTAAAAAACGTGCGCGTCTAAATGCTATGCGCTATGTGTTAAACAAACTTCCCTACGATGGCAAAGACAAGAAACAAGTGGGTAATGTCGATCCATTAATCGTGGGCCGTGCTGGTGCGCTTTATGAGCTTGGAGAAAAAGAAGACCTTGCGGTTGAATAAACGCTAGTTGTCTTAGTCTACTGCTTAAACAGTCTATGATTTATATAAAAAGAAGCCTCCTAATATATTAGGAGGCTTCTTTTATGGAATCGAACAAAGGTATTATTGTTAGCGCTAGGTTAAGTTAAATGCAAAGTTTGGTGTGGCCCCATATCCCATTCATGATGGCTAACGATAATTAAAATATCATTTTGTTGGTGAGTGCGGACACTTTGCCAGACTTGCTCTCGTGTCTGAACATCAAGACCGGCAAAGGGCTCATCTAATAGTAAGACCCGATGCGACTTTAAAAGTAGCCTTGCTAGTGCAATGCGCCGTGCCTGACCACCTGAAATCGCAGTACCATATTCACCTAAAGGCGTATACAGTCCTTGCGGCTGTGCAACCAGCCAATTGCCCAAACCCACTTTATCTAACACCTCAATTAATTCTGAGTCACTGGCATCTGGCTTACCCAAGCGTAGATTAGCCGCCAAACTTTGATCGAAGATATCCAACTGCTGCCCCAAATAGCCCAATTGATCTTGCCAATCATAATCAAACCAAGATTGACCGTTTAATAACACCTCACCTGAGAGCGGGGCCAATTCACCTGATAGCATGAGTAACAGTGTCGATTTACCGCAGCCGGAAGGCCCTTTAATCAAGAGTGGTGTGCCAGAAGTGATATCAGCGTTGACATCTTGTGCGCCAACAAGCGCTGTCGGGATTTTGGCGGTGACTTGATTGAGCTGAGCATGAAGTGCGCCCTTAGGCAGAGGTAAATCATGATGTTGACGTTGACTATGAGTAGAGGCTTGGGTGGTATCAACATTTTGGTTAAGTAGCGCATTCAATCGCTCTTTTGCGGCGATGCTATTGCCAAGCGCCAGATAATGCTGCCCTAATGGTACGATAATCTCTTGAATACCTAACAATCCTAAAGTTACGGCCAAAATGAGAGGCACATTAATCTCAGCTGTGAACGAGCCCTGCGTCATATTGAGAATGGCAAATAACACGACCAACACAACAGCATAAAACAGCCACTGAATAACAAGTATATAAATAGAGCGCTGCTTTTGCGCTTGCCATTCAAGCTGTTGCAAGTGGTCGTCTTGTTTTACATAGCCTTGTGTCTGAGGATGCCACTGTCCCCATAATAATAGCTGCGTAATAATCGCTAGCGGAGAGAGTAGCTGCTGCCGGCGTGATTCAGCAACTTGGGACAAGACTTTGGCATGGCGAATACCGCGAAGCGTCGATAATAGAGGTAGTGTTAGACTTGCCGCTAATAAGCTGTAAATAATTAGCTTGGTAGCAGGGTTAACCGGCAACGCCCAACCAATAAATAGTGCTAACAGCAGTACAGACAAGCTGCCAATAAGCCAAGGCGACACCACACGTAAGATAAACTCATCGAGCTTATCAATGTCACTCACCAAACGGTGCATATATTGTGAGGTCTGCAGCGTATTACGTTGCTGAGTTAACGGCAAAGCGGCTAAGCGTTTAAAGAATCGTAAACGCAGCGCTTTTAATAAGTTGAATACCGCATGGTGGGACACCATCAGCTCGCCATAGCGCCCCGCAGTACGTGCCATGGCGAGCATACGAATAATGCCAGCCGGTAGCATATAGTTAAAGCTGTGCGAGCCCACGGCAATGAGTCCGGCTAAGGCAGCACCCGTGATAAACCAGCCCGATATCATCAGCAGCGCAATCATCGAGATAGCGGTCACCAGTCCAAGTAGCCAAGAGATGAGCCATAAATCAAATGAGGGTTTAAACATATCGCGTAAGCGGAAAGTCGGCGACTCTGGGGCAGCAGATCTAGAAGGCTCAACTACTGAGGATTTAGCTAATGGTTTATGAACCTTTGGATCCGTCATCGTTGCTCTCCTTGTACAGCGGCTTTTGGTAGAGACAGCTTAACCACCTTATCTAACCAATTTAGCTGCTCGTGAGCATGCGTTACCCAAATGACGGTCTTACCGCGGCTGACCTCTTCTAATAACTGGTGAATATGCTGCGCTGTATCGGGGTCTAGATGCTCGGTTGGCTCATCAAGCAGCCATAAGCTATCGTCTCGTAGTAATAATTGCGCAATGCCTAAGCGCTGCTGTTGCCCGCCTGATAAGCCCTTGCCACGCTCGCCAAGTTTGGTATTTAATCCCTCAGGTAACTGCTCAATCAGCGACCACAGCGATACTTGCTGTAATACGGCAATTAACTGCTCATCACTGGCATTTGGGCTGGCAAGACGTAAGTTTTCAGCGATGGTGAGCGGCATTAGCGCTACTTGCTGCGCAAGATAACCCATATGTTGACGTAATTGCGATTTGCTGATATCGAGTAGGTTAATATTACCAGTTGTTGAGTTGTTCTGGTTAGAGGGTGATGAAGCTTGGATCGTCTTTGAAGTGACTAGGTTTATCTGACCTTGATAGTCGACAAAGCGCATAATGGCTTGTAGCAAGCTTGATTTTCCACTGCCACTGTTGCCGATTAAAGCCACACGCTCGCCTGCGTTTATCTCAAAACTGATAGGCGCTAATCGAATACGCGTTAAGCTTGGCTGCGCAGGCTGATCTATAGCAGCCGGCATGTCTTCTGTATTCACCTGTATGTGTGTGGTCTCAGTACTGTCTATATTGATTACAGGCGCATCAATACGAACCTCTGAGAACTGCAAGCCAAAGGCGTGTGATAAATCTATATTGGATGTTGATTGGGGAGCTTGTTGCTCGGTGCTCAGCTGAGCGGCTTGAACAATGGGCAGCAAACTTTGTACCGCGCCTTCTGCTTGGGCTTTGGCATGGTAATCTGCGCCCAATTGACGTAGCGGCGCATAAAACTCTGGTGCTAATAATAGGATAAATAGTGCGCCGAAATACGGAACTGGCACGTGGCCTTTATCCCACGGCAAATTACCCATCAGGCCAAAACCAAGATACACCGCTACCAGAGCAATACTCAACGCGGCTAAAAGCTCTAACACTGCGCCATTCAAAAAGGCGATTTTTAATACATCCATAGTGCGGCGGCGATAATCCTCGCTACTATTGGCAAGATCACGCTCTGCAATGTGTGTCGCTTGCAAACGTTTAAGTGTCGGCATACCGCGTATCCAATCTAAGAAGCGTCCACTTAATTGCGACAACGCTTCAAATTGTGCGGCACTTTTACGTGCGGTTAGATGACCGATTAAAATCATAAAAATAGGCACCAATGGTGCAGTCATAAACATCAGCGCTGCGGCAAACTTACTTTGCCAAGCCACGGCAATCAGCAGAATAATCGGAGTGCTCACCGTAACTTTTTTTTGTACGCTAAAGCGGCTAATAAACCCATCTAGTGCATCGGTCTGATCAATAATCTGACTTGATAAACTACCGTCATTGCCAAAATAACGTAAGTTTGGCCCCAGTGTGGCCATTGTCGTCAGTAAAGACTCTCGTAATTCACCGCGAACCTTTAAACTGGCTTTTGTACCCAGTAATTCACGCCCTGTGTTAAGCACTGGACGCAGCACAAAGCAGAAAACAAGTCCCCAATACCAATTTAAAGATACCCCTGTAGATAATGGTTGCTGCTGAAAATAATTATTCAGCCAAGTGCTAAACAGACTGGCAAGTAGCCATGCTTGCCAAACAAACATCAGACAACTAATAATCGTCAATAACCAAGCCATGTTCAGTGCTCGACGTACCTTATTAATTAGCTGTTTTAAAAAGTCTTTTTCAGCATGAGAAAGTGTTGCCATAGGGTTATCTGTCTTAGGTAAGGGAAGCGAAAGTTACGAGATACAAAAGGTAAAGGAGGGGAGTAAAAATTAGGTATAAGCTTATGTAAACATTCTAAGCCTTACAGCAATGAAAAGCCAATAGCTGACAACCTCCTTATCAAAGTGGAAACACAAGCGTATGATTTAATAGTATGGCCTAGTTTGATATCACCGATAAATTAGACTAGCTATGATGGCTAAAACAATCACGTTAAGATATTATAGGGTTAATTAAACCCATAGTTATATTATGGTTTTATTAATATTCTCGCAGTCAACTATTTCTTCGAATAATATTAATTATTAGATTTTATCAATTAATAAGCTATACCTGAGTATATTATATATAATAGTATACAAATAATTTATGACTGTCTCATCTGCTAAAAAGTGGATAAGTCACAGATAAAGTCGTTTATATTTATAGGATAATTTATTTGCTGGCATCTTATGGGTTCACAAGATGTTAAAAATTATGGGTAATGTAGGATTAATCGCTCAACTGATTTAATAGTACGTAAAAGCGGATGAATAGGGATATGAGTCATAAATGTTGCCATCATTGATGACGGCTTGCTTGTTACTGCCTTGTACTATGTCAATCAAGTAATGATGTGGCTTAATCCTTCTTTTTAGGAGGTTTGGTATGATTACTGAACATCTCGTTGATATATCCCGTTTGCAATTTGCGGTGACGGCACTGTACCACTTTTTATTTGTGCCTCTGACATTAGGTATGGTCTGGATTCTGGTTATTATGGAATCAGTCTATGTCACCACAGGTAAGCAAATCTGGAAAGACATGACGAAGTACTGGGGCAAGCTCTTCGGTATTAACTTTGCTTTAGGGGTGACCACTGGGATTACGATGGAATTCCAGTTCGGTACCAACTGGGCATACTATTCACATTACGTGGGCGACATCTTTGGTGCACCGCTCGCTATTGAAGGCCTTATGGCATTCTTCTTAGAATCAACTATGGTTGGCCTTTTCTTTTTTGGTTGGGATAGATTATCACGCACTCAACATCTGATAGTCACCATGTTGATGGCACTGGGTACTAACCTTTCAGCGTTATGGATTTTGATTGCCAACGGCTGGATGCAAAGTCCGGTTGGGGCAGAGTTTAGTTACCAGACCATGCGTATGGAGATGGTAAGCTTCTCTGAAATCCTATTCAACCCAGATGCTCAAAACAAATTCGTGCATACGGTCTCTGCCGGTTATGTGACCGCTTCTGTATTTGTGCTGTCTATTTCTGCGCTTTATCTATTACGTAAGCGCGATGTTGATTTTGCCAAGCGTAGTTTCCAAGTGGCCTCAGCCTTTGGTATCGCCTCTATCTTAAGTGTGATTATATTGGGCGACGAATCTGGGTACTCAATCGGTGCGGCTCAGCAAACCAAGATGGCAACCATTGAAGCCATGTGGCATACCGAGCCTGCACCAGCAGCCTTTAACCTAATTGCAGATATCAATGAGGAAGAAGAGAAAAACGATTGGCAAATTCAAATTCCTTATGCCATGGGTATTATTGGTACCCGCTCGTTTGATAAAGAAATTCCTGGTATTCACGACATTAAAGAAGTCAACCGCGAGCGTATTCAGCACGGTATCGTCGCAGTTGGCTTGCTCGAACAGCTGCGTGAAAATCCGAATGATGACACGCTAAAAGCTCAGTTTGAAGCAGTAAAAGACGACTTGGGCTTTGGTTTATTAGTTAAAAAATATACTGAAGATGTCTCTCAAGCCACGCCTGAAATGATTCAAAAAGCAGTGGATGACACCATTCCATCAGTCAGACCTATGTTCTGGTCATTCCGCGGTATGGTGGGTCTTGGTTTCTTAATGTTGGCACTGTTTGTAGCAAGTATGTGGTATACCGTCAAGGGTACCTTCGCTGAGAAAAAATGGCTATTAAAATGGGCGGTGGTTATGCTACCTGCACCTTGGATTGCCATTGAGCTTGGTTGGTTCGTTGCTGAATATGGTCGCCAACCTTGGACTATTTATGGCGTGTTACCGACCCATTTATCAGTGACTAACTTTAGCGTAGCCAACGTATATGGCTCATTAGCAGGCTTTGTTGGTTTCTACACTATTTTACTGATTATTGAAGTTTATTTGATGGTCAAATACGTGAAGTTAGGCCCTGCAAGCTTAGGCACAGGGCGCTACGACGGCGAGACACCACGTGATGTCACACCGGTTGGCAGCAAGAAGGAGGTGGACCATGTTGTTTGATTATGAAACGCTAAAAATGATTTGGTGGTTACTGGTCGGCGTCTTATTGATTGGCTTTGCCATCATGGATGGTCATGATATGGGCGTGTGTACGCTGCTGCCTTTTGTGGGTAAAGATGACGACGAGCGCCGTGTGATTGTCAATACGATTGGTCCACACTGGGAAGGTAACCAAACTTGGTTTATCACTGCCGGCGGTGCGCTATTTGCAGCATGGCCAATGGTTTATGCGCTAGCCTTTAGTGGCTTTTATTGGGCAATGATGGCGGTGCTTTGGGCGTTGTTTTTCCGCCCAGTGGGCTTTAAATACCGTAACCTAATTAAAGATCAAAGATGGCGTAACGCTTGGGACTGGGGCCTGTTTGTTGGCTCATTTATCCCTGCCGTGGTCTTTGGCGTGGCGTTTGGTAACTTATTCTTAGGCGTGCCATTTAGCTTTGATAACACCATGCGCTCAACCTATACCGGTAGCTTCTTTGAGTTATTAAATCCATTCTCTATATTATGCGGATTGGTGAGTGCGACTATGCTTATCATGCAGGGCGGTACTTACCTTGCTCACCGTACTGAAGGTTTGATTCAATCACGTACGGTAAGATACACCATGATGGCAGCATTAGCGATGGTGGTATTATTCGTCGGTGCAGGCTTCTGGATTCAGTCAATCGATGGCTATGCTATCGTTTCTCAGATTGACCCTGCTGCACAGCCAAACCCATTAACCAAAGAAGTGGTGGTACAGCCAGGCGCTTGGATGGCGAACTTTGAAACCTATCCTTGGGCATGGGCATTCCCAATCTTGGGTGTGGTAATGCCATTATTAACCATGGCGCTGTTAAAAATCGGCAAAACATTAACGGCGTTTGTTACTTCTAGTATTGCGGTGCTGGGCGTAATTATGACAGCGGGTATTTCACTATTTCCGTTTATTATGCCATCGTCATCACATCCTGATGCCAGCTTGACCATTTGGGACAGTGTTTCGAGTCACTTAACGCTCATGATTATGTTGTACGTGGTGGTACTACTTCTGCCTATCATCGTTTTCTATACCAGCTGGGCTTATAGCGTCATGCGCGGTAAAGTAACGGTCGCTTATATCCGTGAAAACGATCACACAGCGTATTAAACGCACGACTAATTTTAGGAGAACACTATGTGGTATTTTGCATGGATATTGGGATTGGGCTTCGCCGTATTACTGGCGATTGTCAATGCGATTTGGCTTGAGTATGGGCAAGATCGTATCGATGCCTTCCATCCAAAACCTAAAGAAACCAAAGATCCAAATTTAGAGAAAACGCCTAAATAGGATTTAGCATTCCAATAGGTCTTATAAAAATAAGGCTACAAAGTGGGCTCATCAGAGCCCGCTTTTTTTTGTTAAGATAGTCATCATAAGTGCTATCCCCATTTTTTAGAGTCGTAACCTTTATAATCAAAAAAGATAACAAGGTTTTTATTCATCTGTGAAATAGAGTCATTATTATGAGTACTAAAAACGAACAACTATTCTTACAAGCCAAAAAACACATTCCAGGTGGCGTAAACTCGCCAGTACGTGCCTTTGCCGGTGTCGGTGGTACGCCTATCTTTATGCACAAAGCAGCCGGCAGCAAGATTTATGATACTGAAGACAATGAGTACATTGATTATGTGGGTTCGTGGGGCCCAATGATTTTGGGTCATGCGCATCCAAAGGTCATTGATGCGGTGAAAGCGGCTGCTGATGACGGCTTAAGCTTTGGTACGCCAACCACGTTTGAAACCTCGGTTGCTGACACCATCTGCGATATCGTACCAAGCGTTGAGATGATTCGTATGACCAGCTCTGGTACGGAAGCGACCATGAGCGCAATTCGCCTAGCACGTGGTTATACCGGCCGTGACAAGATTGTTAAGTTTGAAGGCTGCTACCATGGCCACTCAGACAGCTTATTGGTAAAAGCTGGTTCTGGTATGCTAGATATCGGTGAGCCCACGTCACAAGGCGTGCCAGCCGACTTTGCTAAGCATACCATTACGCTGCCTTATAATGATCCACAAGCAATCAAAGACTGCTTTGAGAAGTGGGGCGATGAGATTGCTTGTGTGATTGTTGAGCCAATCGCTGGTAACATGAATATGGTTGTACCAACTCAAGAATTCCATGACACCCTGCGTGAGCAGTGTACCCAAGGTGGTGCGGTGCTAATCTTTGATGAAGTGATGACAGGATTCCGTGTGGGTCTTGGCGGCGCGCAAGCTCATTTTGGGATTAAGCCAGATTTGACCTGTTTTGGTAAAATTATTGGTGCAGGTTTACCAGTAGGCGCCTTTGGTGGTAAACGTGAAATTATGGAGTGCATCGCTCCGATGGGCGGCGTGTATCAGGCCGGTACCTTGTCAGGTAATCCAATCGCCATGCGTGCTGGTATTGCCATGTTTGAAGACTTAACCGTTGATGGTTTCTACGACCAAGTCGCTGATAAAGTCACTTATTTAGTCGATGGCATTCAAGCCGCTGCAGAGAAGCACGATATTGAGCTGCGTTCAACGAAGCTTGGCGGTATGTTCGGTCTGTTCTTTGTGAAAGGTGCAGACGTGCAACTACCTCAAAACTTTGATGAAGTCACCGCTTGTGACATGGATAAATTTAATACTTTTTTCCATGGCATGTTAGAGCGCGGTATTTATCTGGCACCATCGGCTTATGAAGTTGGCTTTATGTCATCTAAGCACTCAGCAGAAGATTTAGATGCGACTATTAAAGCAGCAGCTGACGTATTTGCTGAAATGGCTGCTGCCTAGCGTTGTGTCAATAATTTACAAATAAGAGACATACGTTAAAAATGCATGATTCAGGACTTGGCTTCATACAATACTTAAACTATATTGAGCCAATTATTGATGAATGACAGTAAGCAATATCATCTAGGTTAATACGAGGTCTTTCTTATCCTAATTGGGTTTACCTAATTAGGATAAGTAGGGCCTTTTTACATTTAAATCGCTTATTCTAAACGCTGGTTAATCATAACAAAGGTTATACCAAGTGCAGCAAGCCAACATAACGATATATAAGCTCACTTGCGCCTGTTTGGCATAAGTGATTTAATGCTAATAAGCTTTTCAACTGTGTTTAGTCAGGCTATCTTTGTTAAAATAGGCGACAGATTTTTTATGGATACGCATTTGTTGAATTGTCTATACATGTCTTATTAACCTCTGAGTCATTAAAGACAGAAATGTGTATTATGGAACCCATTATATAGCCGGCATTGATGCCAGCTACTCTATTAATTTAAGGTAATAAACGCGCATATGCCTAATAACTTCCTAGCGAATAATGAGCTTATGGCAGCCATTGATATTGGCTCTAACAGTTTTCACCTTGCGATTGCCCGTCTTGACCATGGTGAGGTTCGTAAAATCGCGTCTATGTCTGAGAAAGTGCAGTTAGCAGCAGGCTTAGATAGCAATAAGATTCTTAGCGAAGAAGCACAGCAGCGAGGTCTAGATTGCCTATCACGCTTTGTGGGCAGACTTGATTCAGTATCAGCAGACAGATTACGTATTGTGGCAACCAACGCATTGCGTCAAGCAAAGAATGCCGACGAATTTATTAGACGCGCCAATGAAATCTTGCCTAAGCCGATTGAAATTATCGCTGGCCGCGAAGAAGCACGTTTGATTTATCTGGGTGTATCACATACCAATGCCTCTAGCGATAAGCGCTTAGTTATTGATATCGGTGGTGGCTCAACCGAGTTCATTATTGGTCAAGAGTTTGATCCTCTGCTTACTGAAAGTTTGCAAATGGGCTGTGTGGCGTTCACTCAGCGCTTCTTTGATTCAGGTGATATTGATGAGGATTCGTTTAATGATGCCATCGCTGCTGCCCGTAAAGAAGTGCTCGGTATTAGTGGTACCTATCAAAAGACAGGGTGGAGTAGTGTGGTCGGCTCTAGCGGGACGATCAAAGCGGTACGTAATGTGTTGGTCTCGAAAGGCTGGGCCGATGAGCAAGAGCGTATTACCTATCAAGGCGTTAAAAAGCTACAAAAAGAATTGATAGATATCGGACGCGTTGAAGATATTGAGTTAGAAGGCGTGAAAGAGCACCGTAAAGCAGTGTTCCCTGCTGGAGTTGCTGTGCTACGTGCGTCGATGAAGGTTCTGGGGATTGAAACCATCGCCTATTCGGATGGTGCGCTACGTGAAGGGGTAATGTACGATATGCTTGGGCGCTTTGCCAGTGAAGATGTGCGTGACCGCAGTGTACAAGCGCTTATCGTACGTTATTCAGTGGACAAAAAGCAGGCAGAGAGAGTCGTTAAAAGCAGTCAGCAATTGTTTGAGCAAGCACAAGAGGCGCTAGGACTAAGCAGTGAGGACAATGATTTACTGCGACGCACCGCCTATTTGCATGAGATAGGTCTTGCTATTAGTCATAGCAGCTATCATCATCACAGCGCTTATTTACTCGAATATTCAGATATTCCAGGGTTTTCGCAAGTCGATCAATTGCGTATGGCGCAGCTGGCGCGCACTCATCGCCGTAAGCTTAAAACCGAGTACCTAGAGCAAGCAAAGTCTATTGGTGGTGATTCGCTGGTGTATTTGAGTTTGCTATTGCGCTTAGCGGTACTGGTGCATCGTAGTCGCAATGAACACGATAAAAGCGTGCTAAAACTGGTCATTAACGACCCTAGCGATTGGCAGATTAATGTCGCTTCTGACAGCGAAGAGTATCCACTATTGGTCTCTGATTTAAATGACGATGTGGATCAATTCAAAAAGTGGGGCGTAAAGTTAAGCATTGTCTGTGAAGCGAGCGCTTAACACCTACCGCTACCGGATTTAATGATTACGATTATTAATATAAGAACGATAAAAACTAAGGACGTATCATGAGTGCAGTTTGGGACAGTGTTAGCTTAGCAAGACATGCCAAGCGCCCTTTATTTATGGATTATGTAGGGCAGCTATTTACTGATTTTGATGAGCTACATGGTGACCGTGCGTTTGCTGATGACAGAGCGGTCATCGGTGGTTTGGCACGCTTTAACGGTGAACCGGTACTGATTATTGGTCAACACCGTGGCCGTAGCACGCGTGAGCGTATCGCACATAACTTCGGCATGGCGTATCCAGAGGGCTATCGTAAGGCGATTCGTTTGGTCAAATTAGCTGAGCGTTTTAAATTACCGGTGATGACCTTTGTGGATACGCAAGGCGCCTATCCTGGCGTTGGTGCAGAGGAGCGCGGGCAAGCACAGGCGATCGCAGAGAGTATCGCCACCTTTAGTAGCCTCAAAACCCCCATCATTGTGACCATTATCGGTGAAGGCGGTTCAGGTGGTGCGCTTGCCATCGGGGTGGGTGATAAGGTAAATATGCTGCAAAACAGTATTTATTCGGTCATCTCACCAGAGGGCTGTGCTTCTATTTTATGGAAAACAGCGGAAAAAGCACCTGAAGCATCTGATGCGTTAAAGCTTAATGCTGATAACCTATATCAGCTTGGTCTGATTGATGCCATTGTTGATGAAGGCGTTGGTGCTCATATTGACTCAAAACTGGTCATGACTAATTTGCAGCAATTGCTGACTGAGCAGCTAAATGAGCTGAAACAGATAGATACCGAGCAATTGGTTGAGCAGCGTTATGCACGGTTAAGAAGCTTTGATTCGACAGTCAGCCTCAGTCATCCCGCTTAGCTGATCCTCTTATTTAATTTTAAAGACATGCCCTAGCGCATGTCTTTTTTGTGAGCATTGGTTTTTGTTTTTCATATTGTATGCAATTTGCTAAACAATGTACCGCATTCCCATATTTGACTTATACTGGTTATATTACTGTTTTTTAAAACTCTATATTTTTAAAATCCCATACGTTCATTTACGAGGTCGTTATGCGTAAAATACCTGTTTACAATCATCCCGCCGCTGGCTGGTCAGCTTTGCTTGACTCTAGCCGTGTTCTGATGGATTACAAAGCCTTCTTACGTGGTAGTGTCAGTGTGCTTGGGAGTAATCAGCCCAAAGGTGGTTTTGATTGTCCAGGCTGTGCATGGCCGGATCACAAGACGCATAAGACCATTGATGTGTGTGAGACAGGGATTAAGGTATTGGCCAGTGAGACCATGACCAAACGTGCCGACGCCTCGTTTTTTGCCAAGAATCCAGTTAAAGAGTTACAAAAATGGTCGGGCTATGAGCTTGAGCAAGCAGGGCGTTTAACGCAGCCGATGCGTTATGATGGCAAACAAGATCGCTACGTGCCAATAGCTTGGAGCGATGCATTTGTGCGTATTGCTGAGCAGTTAAAAAGCTTGGCATCGCCTGATGAGGCACTGTTTTATACTTCAGGCCGAGTGACCAACGAGCCGGCTTTTATGTATCAATTGTTCGTACGCTGTTTTGGTACCAATAATTTACCGGATTGCTCAAACATGTGTCATGAACCAACCTCTGTGATGTTATCAAAGCAAATCGGTGTTGGTAAAGCTACCGTGGTGCTCGAGGATTTTGAGCAAGCAAAACTGATTTTAATGTTCGGTCAAAACCCAGCGACTAACCATCCACGTATGCTTGAGATGTTAGCGCATGCGCATAGTGAGGGTTGCCGTATTATTTCTATTAACCCCATGCGTGAGCAGGGTTTACAAAAATTCAGAAACCCTCAAAAAATCACACATATGGTGGCCGGTTCAAGCGACGATATGGTTGACGAGGTTATTCAAATTCAAATTGGCGGTGATGCGGCGTTACTCACTGGCCTAGCCAAATGGCTGATTGAGAATGACAAGATTAATAAGCCATTTATTAACGAGCATACTTCAGGCTTTGATAATCTAAAAACATGGATTGAAACACAAACGTGGGATGATATCGAGCAAGGCTGTGGTATCAAACAAGCAGACATTGTTGAGCTTGCAAAACTCGTTGCTGATAGTCCAGCAACCATTTGTACGTGGGGTATGGGGATTACTCAGCACGTTCAAGGCGATGATAACGTAGCCATGGTAACCAACTTATTATTGTTAATGGGCATGATAGGAGTAGATGGTGCAGGCGCGTCGCCAGTGCGTGGGCACTCAAACGTGCAGGGCGATCGCACCATGGGTATCCATGAACGTCCAGCCAAATCTTTGCTTGATAGCTTAGAGCAAGTTTTTAATCGTCCGATGCCGCAAGAGAATGGCTATGATGTGGTGCAGGGCGCTCAGGCCCTGATTGAAGGTAAAATCAAAGCCTTTATGGGTATGGGTGGTAACTATTCGGTAGCCGCTCCTGATAGCAAGGCTATTCAACAAGCGCTTACCAATAATCAGCTCAATGTCTTTGTGGCGACCAAGCTTAATGAAACCATGTTATACCCAGGTGTGGATAATATTATCCTACCTTGCCTAAGCCGTACTGAGAAATTTATTACCGCCAAAGGCAATCAGTTCGCCACTATTGAAGATTCTATGTGTCAGATTGTACCTACAAAAGGTACCTTGTCACCCATTAGCGATCAGCTCAAATCAGAAGCACAAATCGTAGCCGGTATGGCAATCCATTTGTTTGGTTCAGACACCGATATTGATTGGCAAGCGATGAGTGAGGATTACGACCTGGTGCGTGACTATATTGCCAAGGCCATTGATGGTTTTGAGGACTTCAATACACGTATTCGTGAACATGAGCGTGGTTTCCATTTATATCATCCGGCGCGTCATCGTGAATGGAATACGCAAACGGGTAAAGCACAGTTTGAGGTCCCTCATTATCCGATTACTTATGTGGCTAAAGAGATGCAGCAAACCACAGCAGCGCATCATAATGATGGGGCAGATATAAATGACACCAGCAGTAAACGGCAAGGTGGTAAACAGCAGGCGATTTGGCAATTTACCTCAGTGCGTAGTCATGATCAGTTTAATACCACTATCTTTGGTCATGAAGACCGCTACCGTCAGACTAAGCGCCGTGATGTGTTGTTTATGCACCCAGATGAGATGAGCCGTATGGGCTGGAAGGAAGGCGATAAAATTACTGTGACGCGCAATGACAGTCACGGCAAACCGCGCCGTCTAGGGCCGTTGGTATTAGCTCAAATGGACATTGCTGCTAATGCAGTCGCTGCGTATTATCCTGAGTGTAATGACTTAATGGACTTAGACAGCCACGCGCCTGACTCCCATATTCCTTCTTACAAGTCCGTCACTGTGATGCTAGAGCGGTGTTAACTTAATGATAGCTGCTATTAAAGAAGAGCCTGTTTGTGATGAGCCGATGAGTGTTGATGCTTTAAAACAGCAGCAGACACCGTTGGCACGCACGCATGTGACTCAGCGTGACTATTATCGGCAAGATGGCTTGGCTTTAAATGATATTAATCACAATCAAAGTCCATTTGATGCGGCTTGTTTGTCAGAAACATTGGCGGTAGAAGCGGCCGTTGCTATTGTGATTAATGGCATTCATTATGCGGTATTAATGGCTAGCCCCAGTGAGCTTGAGTACCTTGCATTAGGGTTCTTGTTTAGTGAAGGGTTGATTCAACACAGCCGAGACTTGCTTGATTGGGAGATTACTCACATAACGAGTGCTTTGGATTTGCAGAAATTTAGTGGTGGCAGCGTGGAAGAGTCATCGACGCTTGAAACGCTTGAGAGGCTGCAACAGCAATTGCAGGATTATGATGCCTATGTGGTAGAGCTGACTTTAAATCAGCGCAGCCATCAACGGATTCAGGCACAGCGTCGACAGTTAGCCGGCCGCACTGGCTGCGGCATGTGTGGTATGACAGGGCTGAGTCAAGCATTGCCCGATTTAAGCGACTATAAAAATCCGATAACTAACAGGCCGTCTCTTGGGCAGCTATTGAGCATACGTCATCAAATAGATGCGGCTCAAGTTACTCATCAATTGACCGGTGCAGTGCATGCGGCGGCTACGTCGTATCAAGGTCAACTGTATCTGTTCGAGGATGTGGGTCGCCACAATGCGTTAGATAAACTAATCGGCTGGCAATTACGCCATCAGGCTGATATTGATTGTGTGGTTATGACCTCAAGGCTGTCTATTGAACTGGTGCAAAAGGCAGTACGCTGTAAGCTGCCTTGGCTGGTGGGGATGTCGGCTCCGACCAGTACTGCGGTACGTGTGGCACAGCGTTATGGGTTGGGACTCGCAGGATTCTTAAGAGACAACAGAGTGACTTATTATTCTAATTAGCTGTCTGTTAGAAACACCGTTTTTCTAGAATAATTTTGTTGGTCATGGCTAACATTTATCCTTATCCAATGCTGCTTGTGCTTTTCTCTTATTGATCTCACGATAATCTATAAGCGCACTCCTTTTTCCCTCTTTATTTTAGTCCCTTATTTATTAACGATACTCTTTATATGACCGCTACAGATGCTTTATTCCAAGCTTTGCTTAACAGTTTTCAACAGTATGCCGATCATTTAAACGGCAAGCGGATATGGCTAGCATGTAGTGGTGGACGTGATTCGCTCAGCTTAGCATTGGTTTGCCGTCAGTTGTTCGATACTGGTCAACTGCCTTTTTTGCCGCAGCTGCTTCATGTAAATCATGGCATGCAGGAGGCTAATAGTGCTTGGGCGCAGCAAGTTGAGCATTGGTCGCGACAAGCAAAGATGCCATATACAGTTTTGTCCCTGCAGTTGACTGAAAAAACAGAGCAGGCAGCACGGCAAGCACGTTATGCAGCTATGATGGATGTTATGAATGACGATGACGTATTGCTATTAGGTCATCATCAAGATGATCAGGTAGAGACCGTGCTGATGCGCTTATTTAACGGGGCAGGGGTGACAGGGCTTAGCGGTATGCAGGCATGGCGTTATAAATCTGCGACAACGAGTATGGCCAATAATAATATAGGTCATCGGTCTTGCACTACCAAAGGCGTTTATTTGTGGCGACCTTGGTTAACCGTCAGCCGCACACAGATTACAGGTTATGCTCATTTGCAGCAGTTAGACTATATCGATGACCCGACCAATGTGGGTCATGATTTAGAGCAAGCTAGTAGCATAGATGATATAAATGATGAGGCACTCAATGACAGAGCATGGCTGCGTAGCGTGTTAATGCCACGGATTTTGCAGCGTTATCCTCAGGCGAATGCGTCAATCTCTCGTAGTAGTCAATTGCTTCAAGATGCCAGCGGCATTGTTAGTAAGCAGGTACAGACAGATTTACAAGCGGTTTGTCTTACTGAAGATGATTGTCAGGGAGTGCTAGACATTGAGCGATTACACTATTTATCTAGTGCTCAGCAGTCGGCATTAATGCATGCTTGGCTGTCGCCAACCCAGACAGAGCTGCCACCATCGAAGCGTCTGGTTGATGACGTGTTAGTGTTGAGTGCGCGTAATAATACAGATCATCAAACCAGTTTGTATTGGGACAGTGGCGCATTTCAATATGAAATTCGTCGTTACCAACATAAGCTATATCGCCTACGTAGCCCGTATATTGATTGGCTGCAAGTCCCACCTGATACCCAACATATCGACCTTAATAAAAATAATATTGAAAATACCCCCAACGATATTGGTTTAAAGTCAGCTAATAGACACTTAGATATTCATTGGAGGCTGCAGGGTATTCAGCCATTAGCAGCTGCTGTATTTGAGGCTTTTAATACAGTAAGCCCTATAAATCAGCTGTCACCATCAACTATTCAAAAAGTGACACTAAAGTTTGAGCCATTGCCCCGCAATTTAAAGGTATCGCTGGCAGGACGGTCAGGGCGTAAATCCGGTAAGAAGCTACTTCAGGCTTTAAATCAGCCTAGCTTTATGCGTCAATCCGTCGCATTATGCTCGCTTAATTTAGTTGCAAATGATGGCACTACTTCTATAGTAGACATGCCTTTATTTATTGTTACTGCTGATGCGATTACCCTTTTAGAGAGTCCTTTGGTAAATCCATTAAAGGATATAACTACCAATCATCTACTGAGCGTCACTCGATAAATGCGCTGATTGCAGCAACATAACCGGCAAAGTGTTGTGATACACTAACCCTCATGACCACAAAAGGCTGACTATTCAGCAGCCTAGTCTCACTTAAAATAATAAACGACTGTATTCGTATTCATTAAAAGGAGTGGAAGATGTCACAACTTAAAGGTAAAAAAATTAGCTTTATTGGCGGCGGCAACATGGCTCAGGCACTGATTAGTGGTCTAATCGGCCGTGGTATTAAGCCAAATGATATTACGGTTGCTGATCCATCAGCAGATATTCGCGATAACTTAAAAAGCCAGAGTATTAACACCGTAGACCCGACTGGCAATACAGAAACGGACAATTCACAGATAGCGGTTCAGACCGCTGATGTGGTGGTATTAGCAGTGAAACCACAAGTAATGAGTAAAGTTGTGGCAGATTTTGCTGATGTGCTTGATAACCAGTTGGTTATCTCTGTTGCTGCCGGTTTATCAACCGATAGCTTAAGCAAAATGTTAGGCGGTTATCAAAACATCGTCCGTGCTATGCCAAACACCCCAGCGATGATTCAAAAAGGCGCAACTGGTCTTTATGCCACTGACGCCATTAACGAGACTGACAAACAGCTTGCCGGTGCTGTGATGGCAGCGTCTGGTCTTATTAGTTGGGTAGATAGTGAGGAGCAGTTACACGCAGTGACCGCCGTTTCAGGATCAGCGCCTGCGTACTTCTTCTATATGATTGAGTCAATGATTAGTGCTGGTGTTGAGCTTGGTTTGGATGAAAAGCAAGCCGCTGCATTAGCGATGCAAACCGCACTGGGCGCGGCACAAATGGCCATTGCCAGTGATGAAACACCAGCTGAGCTTCGCCGTAATGTGACCTCACCAAATGGTACGACTCAAGCGGCTGTAGAATCACTGCAAAAAGATGACTTGGGTCAAATTATGAAAAAAGCGATGCAAGCATGCTACGACCGCAGTGAAGAGATTAGCAAAGAGCTCGGTCAGTAAAGTAACATCCCACATCAAACTGTTTATTTTAACAATAACCTTTTGACATCAGCTAAGCAGATAACGCCCGTTGTCTGCTTAGTGTACAATACGCCTGTATGTTTATCAGTCGATGAGATATTTGTTGATAAATCGCCCCTAAAAGTCACATGAGTAAGAGTATGTTGAATGACTAGTTCTTTAATCCCCTTATTTAATATGATAATAAGCTTTGCTATGTTGCTTATTTTCATTCGTTTTATGTTGCAGTTCGCAGGCTTTGAGCGCAACAACCCATTAGTTGAGCCTGCCTATAGAGTTACCAGCATTGTTGATGTGTTTGGGCGTATATTCCCTACTGTAGGGGATGGACGAGTAAGCTTAGCGGCAATCGTACTTTTATTTTTGTTAAAGCTGATTGATATTTCAGGAAATGCGGCATTATTAGGCTATGGCTATTCGCCTATTAAACTGTTTTTTACTGGAACCTTAGATTTGATTTTAAGCTTCTTGAGGGTGGCGCGTTATTTAATTATCGGCTCTATTATTATTAGCTGGATTGTGATGTTTACCCAAAAGATGCATCCGATGATGGCGATTATTGTCCAAATGGCCGAACCAATCTTAGCACCATTTCGCCGTATTACCCCAAATCTAGGTATGCTTGATTTGTCACCGATGATTGCTATCTTTGGTCTATTATTGATTGAAATCTTTGTGAATATTATCGCGCGTAACTTATTGCCGATGCTGGGTTAATCGATTTATTAGCCAGTTATTTATAATAATTTGCACCAGGCTATTGAATAGCAGGTTTTTGTAGAAAACGAGTATTGCTAAAGTTGAAGAATAGAGCCTAAATAAGCAGTGATTTGTACTAATTTCAATAAACTACGAAATCTGGCTTGCAAACTCATTTTAGTTTGATATAATACTCGCCCACAACATGAGGTAACTAGCTCCTAGAGTTAACTACCAAAAGTTGTGATTTTAGCAGTTACGGTGAAGTGGGTGAGTGGCTGAAACCGCACCCCTGCTAAGGGTGTATACGTTAACGCGTATCGAGGGTTCGAATCCCTCCTTCACCGCCATTTTGATTGATTAATCTCGAAGTCATTTTTAATCAGATAACTTCGTAAATAATTAAAAAAAATATTGACTACTAAAATTATATGACTATAATAGTCATCCTGTTAACGGCAACCAACATTGCTCCTTAACAGAATAAGTTAGACATTATCATCAGATAATATGCGCCTTTAGCTCAGCTGGATAGAGCACTTGGCTACGAACTAAGGGGTCGGGAGTTCGAATCTCTCAAGGCGCACCATCTAACCTATATCAAATTAATCGCCCATGAATGGCGGTTTTTTTTATGCCTGTGTGTTTTGTAAATACGTGCGGCACCTCTTATACTCTCCTTACCCTCCTGCTCGCAATCTACTCTATATTTAGTTTATCTTCTCTCGTAGTTCGCTATTCAAATATTGTTTTTATTATCTGTCTATTTTGCTTCTTCAATGATAGACAAGCTTATAACGGGTATTGTCTGTCAGTTCGGCTAAAATACGCTACAATACATCATCTTTATCATGTGTTTGCCAATATCAGGTTGTCTGTATCGTCATGTCTAAAAACAAGCTATCGCGTCGTCCCAAAGCCACTGCCAATAATACCAATCAATCATCACTGCGCCCGACTGGTATCGAAGGGGTTAGTATCTCTGGTGAGCCGGAAATTGCTAGAGCCAGTACTCGTGTTATCGCGATTGTCTATGACGGTATGCTGATTTTAGCGTTGCTGTTTTTGGTGGGTACGGTATTGACCGTACTCGGTACTATGATGACGATGGAGACGGGCGTGACCTCAGATGAGGCACAAACTCTGCCTCAGTGGTATCAAAACTTAGTATTAACGCCGGCCTTTATTTTAACTTTGATTGGTTTTTATGGTTTGTTTTGGCGCCGGGCTGGACAGACGCTAGGCATGCAGACATGGCGCTTAAAAACAGTTGATAGCAATGGCCAGTTATTAACCTGGTCAAAGACAATGCAGCGTATTTTGGCCGCCTGTGTAGTGCCGCTGCTCTGTGGTCTAATTGGCTACTTATTTCATGGCTCACGTAGCGCGATGTTGGCCAGTGCCTTTTTTGGTTTGATTTTTAATTACGTATTTTGCCTATTTAATAGCCGTGGCCTTGCAGTACATGACATGCTATCAAATACGGTCACTTTAAAAATGCCGAAGATTCATCATCAAAGCCTACTTAAATCGCTTCGCAAGAAAAAGTAGATTGAGCTAAATCTATAGCTTAAATCTCAATCACTTAACATGCTTCTCTAATCTATCGGTATAGAAAGTCGCCAACGCAAGCCATTCCCAAATAAGAATGGCTTGCGTTATTCACATGCCCACACAAAATATATGGGAAGCATGACAGTATTGGACCTTCTGTGGCCTTATAATAATCTAATAACACCGTATTGATTTAATTGAGAGTTAATTTGAGAGTTATTAGAGGAGAGAGTCATGAGTAAACAAAACGAAAATAAACAAGATAATGTGAATCTAGATGCAGATATTTTCACCGCATTAATCACCCAACACGATAAGCAGCGTGACCTATGTGATAAGCTTGAGAGCGAAAAAGATCATAAAAAATGCCAATCTATCTATGAAGAATTAAAGCTTGAGCTACAAGCACATGCTGCTGCGGAAGAACGTCATTTGTACATCCCAGTGATGCAGTATGACGACGGCCTTGATTTGTCGCGTCATGCGATTACTGAGCATCACGAAATGGATGAGTTAATGGGCACTATGGATGATGGCCGAATCAGTGAAGAGACGTGGGATACGACTTGTGAAGATTTAATTGAGAAGGTGCGTCATCACTTACAAGAAGAAGAAAATAAGTTCTTTAAAGAAGCACGCCGTATTTTAGATGATGATTTGCAGCAGCGATTGGGTGCCTTGTATCAAGTAGAGCATGATGAGTTTCTTAAGAACCATGAAGCCTAATAAGTTAGGCAATAGAAAATACAGTAAAGTATAAAATAGCGATTTAAATCTCATGTAAATTTAGCTCGCTATTTTTTTTATGATTAGCTATCAATAAAAAACCCACTGCTGTGGGTTTTTTATTGTCTGTTTATAATAAATTGTAACGACCGGTCTAATTGCACTTTGATTTTTAGAAAACTTCTTCATAATAGGGCCTGTCTAAATTCTAAATTTTGGATTTATAGCTTTTTATAGTTCCCGCAAATACAGAGGAATCAATCATGGCACACGAAAAATTATTCGAATCGATTACTGTTGGTGCAAATACCTTGAAAAATAGAATCTTTTTGGCACCGTTAACCCGTCTACGTGCTGTAGAGCCTGGCGATGTGCCAACTGCTTTAGCTGCTGAATACTACTCACAGCGTGTTGGTGCTGGTCTAATTATTGCTGAAGCGACTCAGGTGTCATTGCAAGCAAAAGGCTATGCTGGCGCACCTGGCGTGCACACACAAGACCAAATAACAGCGTGGAAAGTAGTCACTGATGCGGTACATGCCAAAGGTGGTAAAATTGTGCTACAGCTGTGGCATACTGGTCTGGTCTCGCATGACAGTGTTCAGCCAGAGGGCAAAGCACCTATTTCAGCGTCTGATGTTGAGGTGGGTGTCCGCACCACGTTACGTGATAGCAATCACAATCCGATTCGTGTTGAGGCGACCAAGCCACGTCCTGCCACTGAAGAAGAAATCAAGCAAGTCATTGCTGACTTCGCTCAGGCCACAAAAAATGCCAAAGAAGCAGGCTTTGATGGTGTAGAAATCCATGGCGCGCATGGTTATTTATTACATCAATTCTGGGCAGAACACACCAACAAGCGTACCGATAACTATGGTGGCAGCCGTGAAAACCGTGCGCGTTTGATGCTAGAGGTGATTGATGCTTGTGTTTCAGCATGGGACAAGGATCACGTCGGTATCCGTATTTCGCCACTTGGTACGTTCAATAATGTCGAAGCTGGTTACAATGAAGACGAAGCCGTTTGGTTGGTTGAGCAAATCAACAAGCATGGCCTGATGTACTTACATTTATCTGAGCCAGATTGGGCAGGTGGCACTCCTTACTCAGATGACTTTAGAGCCAAATTGCGTCAAGCCTTTACCAATACGATCATCGCTGCTGGTGGTTATACTGCAGATAAAGCAGAGCGAAACATCAGCGAAGGTTATATCGATGCCGTGGCCTTTGGTCGTGACTATATTGCCAACCCAGATTTGGCTGAGCGTATTCAAAAAGGTGCTAAGTTTAACGAGCAACGCCCTGAAAGCTTCTATGGCGGCGGTGCAGAGGGATATACCGATTATCCTTTTATGAGTGAATAAGGCTCAGTCGCTAGTAAAAATAATGACTGTCGAATTATTCTCATCCATTAAATCAAAAAAACGCCATGCTAATTAGCATGGCGTTTTTAGTTCAAACAGTATTTATTAAATAGACGGCATTAGTGGTTAGCTAGAAGGCTGCTGCTCGAAATAGCGCATCAAGCCATTTAATAATAAGTTCTCGCTAATATGAATTGGCTGAACGATATGCTGCGCTAGGATAGAGGCATCGCCACCAGTTAAGATAAACTCGTAGTTGGGATTGCAGCGAGCGATTTCATTAATAGCGCCCACAATGGATAATAAAATACCACGGTGTACTGCATCTGCGGTGGTGGTACCTTGAGTAATGCTATCAAAAGTACCTGCAACGATGCTAATTTGCTTAGTACCAGAGAATAACGCCTCACGTTGCAAATAAATACTGGGGAAAATATAGCCACCAATATGATGCGCATGATCGGTTAAGTCGATGGTCAATGCAGTACCGCAGCCGACGATACATTGATGCTTTTTGCTGTCGACTGCGCCTAATATTTGTAGCCAGCGGTCAACGCCTAATTGATTGGCATCATAGTCACTGGTGAGTAGGGGGTGCTGAGCATCAACATGCACAAACTCAAAAGGCACGCATAAAGTTGCTAATGACTCTGCCACTTGAGCATTGACCTGCTGCCCAAGTACTGAGGAGACGCCGATAAACTCAGGCGCAAGGTTGGCAAAGCGATCGGTCAAGCCAATGAGTAGCTCGGCAGGGGCCTGTAAATGCTGCTTGGCATCACAGGTAATGATTTGACCTATGTCATCGGTCAGCCAGTATTTAAGGCGGGTGTTGCCTAAATCGAGCCATAGCTTTGCCATGTATCCGCTCCCAATTGATAAGTTAAATAAATAGGCATACTGCTACTGTACCCAAAATTATGTAGTAGCGATTTTAAATTCTCCCACAACATTTTAAAGTTGCTGAACTGTAAAATGAAGTAGTCTTTCATATGACATAAAAAAGAAGACGCCTATCTGGCGTCTTCTTTTTTGGAGCGTATTTAACAGAAGCTAATCCATCTTAGCGTTCGCTTAAATCACGAGCAACCAACTTTTTAAGCTCTTCAGGTGATGACCATAGGCCTTCTAGGTCATAGAACTCACGGGCCTGACGGGTCATGATATGAACAATCACGCCGCCTAAGTCAACCAAAGTCCAATCGCTGTCTTTTTCGCCTTCACGGCCAAGTGGCATAAAGCCTTCTTTTTTAGCCGTCGCGCCTAATTGATCAGCAAGCGCATTAACATGACGCTTTGAGGTACCTTCTGCGATAACCATATATTCCATAACGTCTGTCAATTCAGAAACATCCATTACGGTAATGTTTTTGGCTTTTACTTCAGTTAGTGCTTTTTGAACCATTTCAAGACAAAACTGTAGTCGCTCGTCGCTCATTGGTGCTTTTTGTGTCATTTCTATCGTCATAATTTTCCTATAGGAAGTTGTCTTTTTGTTGTGGGCTAAGCCCGTTCATCAAAAAGGGTGTTCAAGTATTTGGGTGCGTGCCGATTTGGATAATCAGCGCCGTCATAAATTTGGCATACGACTTATTGGTTAGTGATTTAGGGGCAATATAGAGGGTTGTAGCAATGAAGTTGCGAGTCTCTGACAGTCATTAACTCAATTGGCGTCGTATAAATTATTTTTCATGATATACGAATAAACAGGGTGTGGCAAAGTAGATTTTACGATATCTGTCTGAGCCTGCGTCAATGCATCACGAATACCGCTGCTAGATATGGGTTTGACACTGTGCGCATCTATATAGATGCAGCCGTGGGTGGCATATTTCAAGTCTGTACTTGAAGACACCACAGCCGATTTTAATTTTTCAGGTAATAAGTCAGCAATCGCTTGTTTTGATTGTAATTGGTCACGAGGTATCACCCACAGGTGAGCATAATCTATTAATTTATCCGCATCACGCCATTTTGATAGGCTGGCAATATTATCTGCACCAACGATAAAGACCAGACTATCTGTGGGAGTAATTTGACGTAAATATTGCAGCGTATCAATGGTATAGGTAGGCGGTGTTTGCCAAATCTCATACTCAGATACCTTAAATGCTGAGCGGTGTTGTGGCTCAAGCTTTCTTATCAGCTGACTAATGGCAAGCTTTAGCATGTTTAATCGGTGCTGCGGTTCTGTACTTTTTGTCTTTAGAGGGGAGCGCGGCGTGGGCATAAAATACGCCTGCACATTAGTAACAGATGTCTCCGTTGCTAGTTGATAATAAACGTGGGTAAGCATAGCAATATGGCTGTTATGAATGGGGTCGAATGAGCCGCCCAGATACACCTGTATGGACGAAATGATATCAATGTTATTAACTGTGGTATCCGTTTGCACAAGTTTTTCATCTAGTGCATTTGATTGCACAGGCGGTGACAGATTTGAATTATTGACGTTCATTAATACAATTTCCAAGAATAATTGATTGATAACCGCTTTTAGAGCTTTAAACTTCAAATAAAATGGCCAACAGTAACTGCTGGCCATTTTATCCTTTATTGATTCAAGCAGGATATACCAGCTTTAAATACTGCTATTAATAAACCCGTTAGACATCAGGGCTGCTTGCTTGAATAGCAGTCAGAGCAATGGTGTATACGATATCGTCAACCAATGCACCGCGTGATAAATCGTTCACAGGTTTGTTCAAGCCTTGTAGCATTGGGCCAACACTCACTACATTTGCACTACGCTGTACGGCTTTATAGGTAGTGTTACCCGTATTTAGATCAGGGAAGATAAAGACGTTTGCTTGACCCGCGACAGGTGAGTCTGGTGCTTTTTGCTTACCCACACTTAACACAGATGCTGCGTCATATTGTAATGGACCATCAACCATTAAATTAGGCGCACGTTCACGCACAATACGTGTCGCTTCTTTCACTTTTTCAACATCGGCACCTGTACCTGATGCGCCTGTTGAGTAACTAATCATGGCCACTTTTGGCTCAATACCGAACGCTTTGGCCGAGGCGGCTGATTGAATCGCAATCTCTGCAAGCTGTTGCGCGTCTGGGTCCGGATTAATCGCACAGTCACCGTAGACCACCACTTGTTCAGGCAATAGCATAAAGAAGATAGACGAGACTAAAGAATATTGCGGTGCGGTTTTAATCAACTGGAAGGCTGGGCGAACCGTGTTTGCTGTGGTATGAATCGCACCTGATACCAAACCATCAACTTCATCTAAGTGCAACATGGTTGTACCAAGTACCACAGTATCTTGGAGCTGAGCGGCCGCTTGGTCTGTAGTGGCTTTCCCTTTACGTCTTTCGACAAAAGCTTCGATATATTTATCTAGTTTGATTTTGGCAGGATCTATGATCTCGATATCCTCTGGCAGTTCAACCCCACGGTTCTTAGCTACCAGTGCTATCTCTTCCGCGTTACCAAGCAGCACACATTGGGCGATGCCGCGGCTCTGACAAATCGCAGCAGCTTCAATTGTCCGTGGCTCTTCACCTTCTGGTAATACCACACGTCTTTTATCTTGTTGAGCTTTTTTGACCACTTGATGGCGGAAAGCGGATGGCGATAGACGCGGAGTGTAATCACGTTCAAAATAGGATTTCAACCAATCTAAATCAAGATGAGCCGCTACAAAACGAGTGACTGTTTCTGCACGTTCCAAATCGTCTTTGGGTATCTCATTGCTGATGGTGGATAAGTTTGTAACCGTTTCCAGACTGTTGGTATCCACACTCATAACCGGCAAGCCTGTCTTTAAAGCAGGTTTACACAGTTCAATTACAGTGTCATTAGGCACAATGCCTCCGGTTAATATGATACCGGCCATTGGGATGCCATTGATACTCGCCAGCGCTGTGGCTAATAATAAATCATCCCGATCGCCTGGCGTAACCACCAAAGTGCCACGAGTGAAGATTTCGCCTACCCTTGAGATGGTACGAGCAGTTAAGCTGGTTTTTAGTATTCGGCGCTGTTTAGCTTCTCCTTCATTTAGCCAAGTGGCATTTAATTCTTGTGCAATATCCCATGTACGAGGAACGGACAAGCTGTTACTAAAAGGCACCACCCCAATTAGGTGATAGTTTTCAGTAGCAAAACTAGGTGAGTGCGATTGCATGGCCTTAATGAAATTTTCATCCAACTCAAGAGTAGCTTCACCAGGTGCAACAGGTTGGGTTTCAAAGGTATTTGGCACGTTCTTAGCACGCATTAAGATACTGCCTAGAGTACGCTCACCAGTTAACCCACCGAAGATACGGGCATGGACATCTAATTTATCAGCCAACTGTTTGGGGTTATCCAGATCCGCCATACTGACAAAAATAACCTTGGCATCTAAGGCGGTCGCCAATGCAAAGTTAACTTGAGAAGCATAGCTGACTTCTTCAGTAGGGACCAACCCTTCGCAGATGACGACGTCATAATCGCCATTTAATTTATCGTATTTTTTGACCACTTCTTCCATCAAGTCATCGACATTACCCGCGTTCATCATGCGCTCTACACGCTCGCGTGGGATAGACTTTGGAGGATCGAGATCAAATGCTAAACGCACTAGATCGCTCGAACTGTCTAAAGTGTGCTGTGAATCATGCGAATCATCTTGCAAAAAAGGTTTAATGAATCCTGCCTTCATGCCCAAATAATCTAGTGCTTTAATCAGACCCAGACCTGCAGAAGTTAAACCAATACCCCGGCCAGTAGGAACTAGCAAAATAGTTTGCATAAACGAATCCTTATTAGTTCATTATATTATTTTAAGTTTTTGCAGTAGTTATTATAGAAGCCCATTGTTAGGGAGACTCATGTTATAGAAGCGCCTGCTATACAAGCGCATGTTATAGATGTTTACTTGTAAAAGACGCTAACTATTATAGAGGGTTATTTTTACAGACCTAGTACTTCCCTAGTTTCTTCAGCAATCTGGAATTCTTCATCAGTTGGGATAACCCATAGCTCATATTTGCTTGATGCGTTATGGAAGCTGTCTTCAGCACCGCCATATAAATTGGTATTCTTTTCTTGATCCACGCCCAAATCAAAGTGGCGCATGACCTCAAGAATACGCGAACGAATCGTGGCTGAGTTTTCACCAATACCGCCTGAGAAGATGATACCGGTAAGCTCAGGTAGCGCACATGATAAGGACGCTAGGTATTTGCCGGCGCGGTAGCAGAACATCTCAACCGCCAGTTTGGCATCAGCTTGATGTGGATGCTTGTCATCATTGGCAATAGATTCAACAGTGCGCATGTCATTAGAGACACCAGAAACACCGAGTAAACCACTTTCTTTGTTTAAAATTGTATCGATTTGCTCTAGGCTTAAGCCCAATGTGCGTTTTAAATGAATATGTAAGCTTGGGTCAACATCGCCAGAGCGGGTGCCCATCATCAGACCTTCAAGGGGAGTAAGTCCCATGCTGGTGTCTAGGCTTTTGCCATCATAAACAGCCGTTGCTGAGCTGCCGTTACCCAAATGAGCAATCAGCCAGCCGTGTGGGCCTTTGGCTTTGGTTAATGAGCTGGCGCGGTTTGATAAATAAGCATGCGAGGTACCGTGGAAGCCATAGCGGCGGATGAAGTCTTTTTCATACATCTCTTTTGGAATGGCATAACGGAATGCTTTTGGTGGCATAGTTTGGTGAAATGCGGTATCAAAGACCACGACTTGTGGTAGCTCTGGATGAATCGCTTGAACCGCTTCAATACCGGTGGCGTTAGCAGGGTTGTGCAGAGGTGCTAAGGCTTTTAGACGTCTAACTTCGGCGATAACATGCGGAGTTACTTTTTCTGCAGAACTAAATTCACGGCCGCCATGTACCACGCGGTGGCCTACTGCGATAGGCGATTGGTCGCCTAATAGGTCCATGATTTTGACCAAAGCGGCTTTATGGTTGGCGCCTGGGATACTGACTTCGTTTTTTTCACCGGCTAGGTTTTTGTGAACAATGCGTGCGTTATCTAACCCTAAATTTTCTGCAAGCCCTGTGATACGTTGCTGATTGTCTTCACTGATTAGGGCGTATTTGATAGAAGAAGAACCACAATTAACGACTAAAGTGGGTTTTGTGATAATCGAATTGCTCATTATGTATCCTTACAAAGAAAAGTGATAAATAGAAACAACATATAAAATATTAATCATAATGTTGCACAAGACATCTCAGCGGATGTTTAATAAGATTATTTTATTATGGGTTGTGCTTATTTAGTATAGCCCAGATTAATTTGAAAAACAGGGGTTAGACTCAAAAATACACTTGAAGATTAACTGCTTATTTCCCTAAATTATTCAAATTATTCATCAAAAATACGCACCAAACCATAAATGCCTTTAGGCAAACTTTAAGAAGTTTGTTAACATAACTGACACTTATATCTGTAGATAGATGGTCGCTATTTTTCAACACACAGGAAGCCTTGCATGCCAAACCTTCTCTATCGTTATTTATCAAAGCCTCAGGGCGGCACTCTTTTGACAGCTAAACACAGAAATCGTCCATTAATCACCGTATTAAGCGTCATTTTCGCAGGCGTGATGCTGATAGGCTGCGGACAAAAAGGTGCGTTGTATATGCCAGATGAGGCGCCGAGCAATACAGATTTTATTCTACATAAAGCCAACAAAGCTGATTCAGAGTCGTCAAAAGCACCCATCAAAGGTCCTGACATCTCTGAAGACCCACAAGACTATTAATCCCTATCTTCTTTATTCATATTTATTACTCTACTTGGATACCCCCAAATGATGAGCAACACACAAACCCCCTCTTCTGACATACAACACACTGATACCGGCCTGCGCATTGAGCCAGAAGCTTTTGTACAAAAGCTACCGTCTTTAAATTATCAGCAAGGCACACTGGCTATTGAATCGACTCCAGTAGCTACGTTGGTTGAGCACTATGGCACGCCTTTATATGTGTACTCAAAAAAGGCGATCTTAGATGCTTATAATGCCTATAGTGACAGCTTTGCCGATATTGAGCATCAAGTGTGTTTTGCGGTTAAAGCCAATTCAAACCTAGCTGTATTAGACGTATTAGCGAAAGCGGGTGCAGGCTTTGATTTGGTATCAGCAGGGGAGCTGGCTCGCGTGATGGCGGTGGGCGCAGACCCTAAAAAGGTCGTGTTCTCTGGTGTGGGTAAAAGCGTCTCCGATATCAAAGCCGGCCTAGAGGCGGGTATTGGCTGCTTTAATGTTGAGTCGATGAGCGAGCTTGATACAATTAACCGCATTGCTTTGGATATGAATGTTAAAGCGCCAATCTCTATCCGTGTAAATCCAGATGTTGATGCAAAAACCCATCCTTATATCTCAACGGGTCTTAAAGACAATAAGTTTGGTATTAGCCATGATATCGCCATCGAAGCGTATCAATACGCTAATAGTTTAGAGGGATTGAACATTGTCGGTATTGATTGTCATATTGGCTCACAATTAACCGAGATTGATCCTTTTGTTGACGCTTTAGACAAAGTGGTTGAACTGATTGAGTCATTAAAATCAGTCGCTATTGAGCTAGAACACGTCGATTTAGGCGGTGGTCTAGGTGTATTATATATCGATGAGGAAGTAGCGAAGGTTAGTGAGTTTGCTGCTGCGTTATTGCCAAAATTACAGCAATTGGGCTTAAAGGTATTCTTTGAGCCAGGCCGTAGTATTGTTGCTAATGCCGGTGTATTATTGACCTCAGTTGAGGTATTAAAACCTACCGAGCACAAAAACTTTGCCATTGTTGATGCGGCGATGAATGACTTGATTCGTCCGGCATTATATCAAGCAGAAATGGCAGTTATTCCAGCACAGTGTGCAGCAGATAGTGATAATGAAGCGAGCTGGGATATTGTGGGTGCGATTTGTGAAACCGGTGACTTCTTAGCCAAAAAACGTCTGCTATCATTAGCGGTCGGCGATGTGTTAGCGATAACCGGTGCCGGTGCGTATGGTTTTGTGATGGCGAGCAACTATAACTCGCGCCCGCGTCCTGCAGAAGTCATGGTATCCGGTGAGATACATCAACTCGTTCGTCAACGTGAAACTATTGAGCAGTTATTTGAAACAGAATCACTTTGGCAAGGTAACTAGAAAGGTGGCTTTGATAAGTGACTGAATTTCAAATGATTTGGCTTTAAATGATTCAGATTTTAACGATTAAATTTTTGAATAAGTATTACTGATTAGACCCTAATGTCTATTAAAAAATTTAAAGCCAATTATCAGTCAAAGCTGTATTGATTAATGAATAAAGAACCTGCAGTTATAGTGCAGGTTTTTTTATTGTCTAAATTACTGTCAAGCACGCTGCGCTGTTTGTGATTTAAAGGGATGTTCACAACAGTGATGCGGTTAGTCGCGTATCCTAAACGCTACCAAACCTAACTTGTTTTTTTGCAGTGATTAGGCATTATCATTGTCATAATGTGCGTGGTAAGATAGGACACAAATAAAATTTAAGGAAGAGCACGATGCTTATAGAATTTACAAAAATGCATGGTCTAGGCAATGACTTTATGGTTATTGACTTGGTCACGCAGCGTTTAGAATTAACCCCAGAGCTGATATCACTACTGGCTGACCGCAACTTAGGCGTCGGCTTTGACCAATTATTAGTGGTCGAACCACCGATGCGCCCTGATGTGGACTTTAGGTATCGTATTTTTAACTCTGATGGTAGTGAAGTTGAACAGTGCGGTAATGGTGCTCGCTGCTTTGCGCGCTTTGTGCAAGCCCGCAAGCTGTCATTTAAACAGCGTATTCGCGTAGAGACCAAGTCAGGAATTCTGACTTTATCTACTGATAATTATGGCTGGGTAGAAGTAGACATGGGTAAGCCACGTTTCGAGCCTACCGAGATTCCATTTACGCCAAAAGCGATTACCAAAATTCAAAATGCCTATCATCTAGACGTAGAAGGTACACCGGTTCAGTTGTATGTGGCCAATATGGGTAACCCGCATGCAGTGATTAAGGTCGATGATATCTTGACCGCTGATGTTGAGAAACTGGGTAAAGCCATTGAATCACATCCGGCTTTTCCAGAGCGTGTCAATGTTGGCTTTATGCAGGTGATGAATCAGCGTCATATCCGCTTGCGTGTTTATGAGCGCGGCGTTGGTGAAACGCAAGCATGTGGTACCGGTGCGTGTGCCGCTGTGGCCACTGGTATTCGTGAAGGCTGGCTTGATGAAGGTGAAGAAATTAGAGCGCAGCTTTATGGCGGTAGCTTATTAATTCGTTGGTCGCCAGGTTATTCTGTGATGATGACTGGCCCAACAGCCTTTGTTTATGAAGGCGTCTTTAGTCCAGATGGTATCATGGCGCAAGCCGGTTTTAAGCATGACGCTCAATCTCAATAACTGTTCATAGCCATGTCTACAGCCAAAGTAGTGGTCAATGAAGAGGTCAATGACGTTGACGAGCAACAGGCCATCTCGCCTGAGTTAGAAGCACTGCTTGCGCCTGTTGAGCAGTGGCTTGGTGAGCTTACGGTTCGTCAGTTATCTGAGCATACGATTGATGCTTATTATGCAGGGCTATATCAGCTTGCCTGTTTTTTGGAAAAATCGAAGCTGACATGGACCCGCTGTGACAAACGCCAGTTATCTAAATATATTGGTAAACGCCTTGACGTTGATGCGCTTGCGATATCGAGTGTACAGCAGGAGCTGTCTGCAATTCGTCACTTTTATGGCTGGATGATTGAACAAGGCCATGCGCGCATTAACCCGACTACTGGCTATCAATTAAAGCGTGCACCCAGACCGCTGCCCAGTATTGCCGATGGCGATTTGATTGCTCAGCTTCTTGAGCAGCCGATGCCAGAGGGAGCAGAACAGGCACGGCTTTGGATACGTGACAAAGCTATGTTTGAGCTGCTTTATAGCAGTGGACTACGGGTTGGAGAATTGGTTGGGCTAAATGTAGCAGATTTGCGTATTGATACCAGCGGTGAGCGTGGTGAAGTACGGGTTACGGGTAAGGGTAATAAAACGCGCTTGGTGCCTGTAGGGCGCGAAGCGTTAAAGGCCATTACCACTTATATGCCGCATCGCTATTTGTGGGAGGAGCAGGGCGATACGGCGTTGTTTATTAGCGAGAAGCTAGGCACACGGCTGACCACAAGAGCGGTACAACAACGCTTAAAGGTGGCGGCCAAACGTGCCGGTATTGCACAAAATATGTACCCGCATTTATTACGTCACTGTTTTGCTTCTCACATGCTATCTGGCAGTGGTGATTTGCGTGCAGTACAAGAGATGCTTGGGCACAGCGATATCAGCACTACCCAGATTTACACTCATGTTGACTTTGCCAAACTGACCCAAGTCTATGATAAGGCACATCCTAGAGCGGTACACGCAAGAATCAAAAAAGACAGCAAGTAACTTACTTACTGTCTTTTTTTATTTTGTAGGTATAAAAATAAACCAAACTCTACTCTTTAAATTAGTTTGATTTAATACTACCCTAAGCCAATCTATGGCAATGGTTAGTTGGCATATCGCTGCGCCATGTGTTTTGTTGTTTTTGATCAAAAGGCGTGGTGATAAGTTTAAATCCGTTGCCTTCTTCAAGAGTGCTTACACCGGTATCTATCACAAGCTCGCCATTGGCGTTGCTTATGCTGCTATGCCCCCACGTCTCACGCTGCCCATCTGGCAATTGATGTGTGCCGCCCTGTGCTGAGCCGACTACCAGACATTGAGAGTCTAATCCGCGTGCTTTTAGCAGTAGCTCCCAATGCGCTTTACCGGTCTGATAGGTAAATGCAGAAGGTGCAGTCAAGATATCAGCGCCTGCTTGACGTAGACGCTGAGCTAGAGTCGGGAAGCGCAGGTCAAAGCAAACCATCATCCCAATGTTAAGCAGACCCTGTTTTGCATTCGGCGTGTCAGTGTAAGAATTAGCGCCTATCAAGTTGCCCATATCACACTGAGCGACAACTGTGGTATCACCGGGCTCAAACGTCTGTGATTCGTCATAGCTGCCAGTGTCATCAGCAACATCTGCTCTAAACAAATGAATCTTGTCATAACGAGCCACACGCTTGCCATCAGGTGCAAATAATTGACTCACTTGTCTGACACGACCTGCTGGAACAGGCGCCCCATCAGGGCGATACGGACAAGGTATGGTACCAGAAACGATAAACATCTGATGTTTATAGGCAAGATTAGCGTACCAGTCTGATATCTCATCAAACCGCTGACTGAGCTCACGTTGTCCGCCCATACGGCATGCATTCTCCGGCAATACAAGCAAATGTACGCCTGCGGCTTTTGCAGCATTAGTAGACTGCTGAATCACCGCTAAGTTCGCATCAATATCAAACTGACTGTTTAACTGCACATTTCCAATAAGAGGTTGTGTCATAATCATTTTACCCAGTGATAGTAGGTTATTTACAAAGTGATGCTTTTTTATGATTTTATTTATAGTCAGAGAAATCTGGAAGGGTTCCAACGAAACCGAGCGTAATTACTACAAATGTAGGCTTAGCGAGGTTAACACAGTAACTGTTTAGTCGTTCGCTGACTATAGATAGCCCTAGTGTATCAATTATCTATGGCGGTATCTAATACTCATCGTTACCAAATAGGCCGATTAAAAAATACGCTTAAACAGTCTGTTTATCAAAATATATTTACTAAATGACTGTGTTAGCGTATTTTTTATAGGCGGTCATGGCAAACTTTGTCAGCACTTATCGGTAGGCTTTGTGCCATGATATTCGCTAAGAATATTGGTTTGACTGACATTTTTCAGCTCAACTCTTAATCGCCATTTTTACTTTACACTTAGCATTTGCAAGCTCTCAACCAACTGGAACAAAAGTATATTTATGATGAGTCCTTCATTTAATTTAGGCGTCAATCTTTCTAATTCGCAAAAGCTAACGCCGCAAATGCAGCAAGCCATTAAGCTGTTGCAACTCTCCAGCCTTGAGCTTGAGCAAGAGGTTCAGATGAAGCTTGATAGCAATCCTCTGCTTGAGCGTGTAGAGGAGGAAGATGAGGTGAGTGCTGAGGATTTTAATAGTATTGAAGAGCTGACACGGATTGAGCGAGACCAAGACAGCGATGAAGATCCTTATGATCCTTATAATGAAAACGATAGTTATGGGGATAGCTTTGCAGAAAATAGCGATGATACGGCCGATTTATTCGGCAGCAGTGATGATACCCATTATGACTCTAATGACAGTAGCTCCTATGACGAGTTCAGCAGCGATTCGTTTTCACAAAAATCTAGTTCAGAGGCGACGGTTAGCATTAATGAACAATCTGTTAATGAGCTGACCGACAGTAGCGAGCGTATGACCGATAATATGCTAGGGGAGTTGAGTATAGATACCGAATGGGAGGATGTGTATACCCATACCTCTTCCAGCTTGGCCGCGCCTGATACCCAAGGTATGACAGATTATCAAGGTGCTACCTCGGTAAGCTTGCAAGACCATATTCGTTGGCAGTTAAACTTTAGCCATCTCTCAGAGACAGATATTCTCATTGCCGATTATCTGATTGATGCGATGGATGAATCAGGGTTTATTCAGATTGATCTTGATGAATTAAAGGACAGCTTTGATGAAACCGCAAGCTTTTATCAGTGGGAGCAAAAAATAGAGCGTGAGCAAATTACGCATATCCTAAAGATTATCCAGAATTGTGAGCCACTTGGTGTTGGCGCGCGTAATCTTGCAGAGAGCTTACAAATTCAGCTAAGTAGTCTTGATAAAAACACCCCATATCGCGAGCAGGCGCTGCGTCTGCTTGATGAGCATGAGCTATTGGTCAATAACAATATTAAAGAGCTGGTACAGCGTACGGGTGTTGAAAACAGCGAGATAGGGCAGTGCCTAGAGCTTATTAGGACTCTGAATCCTGCACCGGGTTTGGCATTTAGTACGGCGCAGCCAGAGTATGGCAGCAAGCCTGAAATCTATGACATACCGGATGTGATAGTACAAATGACACACCAAGAGGGCAGTGTCGACCCTGTCTGGCGAGTGGAATTAAATCCAGAAACCTTGCCTAAGCTTAGAATCAACAAACAATATGCCAGTCTAGTGAAGCGAGGGGACGACAGTCCCGATAATGTTTATTTGCGTGATAATTTAATAGATGCGCGCCTGTTTATCAGAAGTATTGAGGAGCGCAATCAAAACTTATTGAAAGTGGCAACCTGTATCGTGCAGTTGCAGCAGCAATTTCTGTTAGACGGTCCAACCGCCATGAAACCAATGATTTTAAAAGATGTGGCAGATACGGTCGGACTGCATGAATCAACCGTGTCGCGCCTGACTACCAGCAAAAGTATGTTAACCCCGCAAGGGCTATTTTCGTTAAAGCACTTCTTCTCATCTCATGTTTCAAGCGACAAGGGCGATATCTCATCAACCGCCATTAGCGCCATGATTCAAGCGTTGATTAACAAAGAAGATCCTAAGAAGCCGTTATCTGATAGTGCGATTAAGCAGTATTTAGAGGCTCAAGGTATCGATATTGCACGGCGTACCGTCGCCAAATACCGAGAAGCATTAAATATCGCTTCGTCCACACAGCGTAAGGTGAAGTTTTAAGCCTTCTGTTTTAGAAGTCATTCTCTAATTTTAATGATAAGACACGCTCTATTTATAGAGGGTTAGGGAGGTTTCTGTATTGTATTCTCTGGGTTAAAAATAATAAAAAATTTCAGATTATAAATGGTTTTATTACGTTTGGCTGACATATTTATATTTAGTTACAATTTAAGCGCTTGCGCATTGTCTTATTTCGTGTCAAATTAAAGATGTCCCAATAAATGCTTAACTCACAAATGGTTAAATCAGACATTGTTAGCAGGGATGCCTAATAGGGATATTAGGGTTCAAACTTAAATCATACCGAGATTTCGTTTAGGAAAATACTAAGGAAAATAAAGGTATGTTCACTGGCTTAGTATAACTGACAAGTCACTTTGAGTAAGCCCAGCTTCTCAAACTTAAAGAAGGATGTATGTATTATGAACATTTCAATCAATGGCCATCACATTACTGTTACCGACGCGATGAAAGACATGGTTATGGACAAGCTCTCTAAAGTTGAGCGCCATTTTGACCAAATTCAAAGCATTAAAGTAATTCTATCGTTAGACAACCATCATTCTGATATCAGTCATAGCGGTAAAAATAACCATAAAGCAGAAGCGATTTTGCGAGTGGCTGGTCAAGAAATGTTTGTACAGTCTTATGATGATGATATGTACAAAGCCATCCACGAAATGGCAGATAAATTAGACCGCCAAGTGCGCAAATATAAAACCCGTATGGAACGTAAAACACGTTCAGCAAAACGCAGAGAGCGCTTTACGCCTCGTGTTCCTGAAGCCGATATTGCAGAAGGCTCAGTACTCGCTTATTAATTAATACCTCTATCATTAACGAATCTTTTCCTCCAAGATAAAAAAGATAAGAAAAGGCCTCTGTCATTAAGATAGAGGCCTTTTTTTATTCAGTAGTTTTTTTACTTGAGATTGAGATTTAGTTAAGGATTTATTTAACCGCCGCCAACTGCTTGAACCACCTCAATAACCATATCCTCAACAACCTCAGTGGAAGGTAGCTCAGATTTAGGAACCAATTCACCGTTAATTTCTACCGCATAACGACCTTGGCTTAACGCCAATTCATCAAGTACAGCCTTAACAGAGGTTTGCGCAGTAGAGAGAGTATTCCCATTAACAGTGATGGTTTTCATGAGATTTAATGCCTTATCCTTCAAATATTAAAAAAAGTGATACAAATTACGAGGTGTGCTTAAACGCAGTCACTGCCAACCAAACCCAGCCGATAATCATTAATGTGCCGCCAATAGGAGTAATAGCACCAAACCAGCGTGGGGCACCTAACGTCATGGCAAATAAACTACCAGCGAATATAATTACGCCAATCTGTAGCAGCCAAGCAGTGGTTTGAGTGGTATAACCCAAACGCACCAATATACCGACTATTAATAAGCCTAATGCGTGATAGAAGAAATATTGTGTGCCAGTATGCCACCATGCCATTTGCTCTGGTGAAGCTATTGATTTGATACCGTGAGCACCGAAGGCACCAAGTGCGACAGCTAACGCTAAGTTAATAGCAGCAATACCAATCCAGTTCATACACTCACCATCAGTAATTATCAGTCTGTATTATTCGATTAATAGGACTCTTCATTTGGCATAATGACGCTATCAATCGTCATTGCCTCACGAATTTTGTCCATGGCATTTTTCTCAATCTGACGTACACGCTCAGCAGAGATGTTATAAACCGCTGCTAACTCATGTAAGGTTGATTTTTGCTCAGATAGCCAGCGCTGCTCGACAATATCGCGCGAGCGATCATCTAACGTATCCATTGCATCCATTAATGCACTGGTGTTATTTTCTTCCCAGTCGGCATCTTCAACCATTTCAGCCGGATCAACACCGTCCTCTAAAAACAGCTGCGGTGCATAATGGCCATCATCATCGTCGCTAGATTGGGCTTCAAATGACGCATCATAAGAGGTCAGGCGGGATTCCATCTCTAAGACCTGCTTACGGGTCACATTTAGGTCAGCCGCAATGGCATCGGCTTCCTCTAAGGTAAGCTGATTGTTGGTCTTTTTAAGACTGCGCAAATTGAAGAATAGTTTACGATGCGCCTTGGTTGTCGCAACTTTGACAATACGCCAGTTACGAATCACAAACTCATGAATCTCCGCTTTAATCCAGTGTACCGCAAAAGACACCAAACGTACGCCTTTATTCGGATCAAAGCGCTTCACCGCTTTCATAAGACCTAAATTACCCTCTTGGATTAAGTCCGCTTGTGGCAGACCATATCCTGAATAACTACGCGCAATATGAATCACAAACCGTAGGTGTGACATAACCAGCATACGAGCCGCTTCGACATCACCATCATCATAATAACGATGTGCAAGCTCTTGCTCTTGCTCTGTGGTTAAAATCGGAATCTGATGCACTGAGTTGATATATGCACCCAAGTTAACGCCCGGTGCCGATAAATTAACCGGCATTGTAGGCACCAAATCACGGGTACGTGTATTTGGATGCTCACTCACCCAAGGGGTCACTTCTTGAACAGGTTCATCAATATCAGGCGTCAGTTCATCCAGCTCGTCATTATCCAGAAGCGTTTCTGCCTCAACATCGATTGGCTCTACTTCAGGTGTTTCAACTGCTGTCTTCTTTACAGACTCTTTTTTAGTTTTTTTAGGAGTAGCCATATTTTGACCTTGCAAGTAATAACTTTATTGGGGTCTATTGTAAAGGATACTAACGACTAGTTGCCATGTGTTTTAGTAATGATGAGGTGAAAGATTGTATCGAGTTTTTCCAAACGTTCGGACACAGGCGATTTAGAACGGGTGTTCAAGATCATATTTAGACCAGCTTGTTTACAAAATGCATCCAAGTCGTGCTGCGAGTTTGGGTCAGTGGCCAACACATAAACACTATTGCCAAGCTCAACAGAGCGCAGCGCAACTTTCGTTTTAAGCAGCGGCATAGGGCACGCCAGTCCGCGGCCATCCACCAAGGCTGTGATTTGTGAGTTTTCTAAGCCAGACTTAAGTGTTTGTTGCTCAGTATCACTAAGCGTCTCTAGCTGAGTTTTTAATAGCGTTTCTTGCTCTTTATCTGCTAAATTAATATCAATCATAATCTCAAAGTGTCTCTTAATGAAAAGGCTAATTTTCAGCGTTATTTATCTATTATTTATTGGTTATGACATCATTCAACTGGTGGTGGTTTAATCAGGCTGCAACCTATACACAATGCGCTTAATGCTAATTATAAAAAATTACACCGGTGACATGATGGCATAATATTGTCTGGTTATGATGGTATCATCAAAGTGCGTAGATAACATCTAAGCGCACGTATCAAAATGATGACATACAGTACTAAGCGTAATGGTAAGCGTTACAACTAACGTCATATTTAGCCTGCATATAACTACCAAATGCAATGTCAATTCTCGTCCAAAGCTAGTTAGAAAACCCGTTAAGATAAACACAAGGAAGACATATTGAGTTCTCTATCACCGCGTCCTAATTCTACTAACGCATTTAAGCCTTCTAAGGTATCTTACCAGAATCGTCTTTCATTAACCTCTGTGTCTAGGGTTTTGGGAGGTAGTGTGCTGCTTGCCTTGTCCATTATAGGGTATGCTGAGGGCGGATTTGCACAAGGTAGTGCGTGGCAAAATTATGCATCGAATTATTCGTCTAATGCTTCATCTGGCTATTCATTTAATGATGCATCCAACTCGTTTGGTAATACATCTGTTGGCCCTTGGGCGACAGGCAGTAGTTCAGTATTCAGCTCGAAGTCTGCAGAGCTTAAGCTGCCAGATTTAGGCAGCGGTGGCGGCCGGTTTTTGGAAGCCAATCAACACAAAATACTGGGCGAGTGGGCGCTGCAGCAATTAAGCCGAAGTGCGCCTATGTTGGGTGATCCGTGGATGCAAGAGCAGTTAGAGACTCTCGTGTGGCGTATTAATGCACAAGCCAGAACGCAAGCACCGTTAGCCCTCGTGGTACTAAATAACCCAACCATTAACGCTTTTGCCATACCCGGCGGGGTGATGGGTATGCACACGGGCACAATTATCGAATCCAACAGCATGGATGAGCTGGCCAGTGTGGTGGCGCATGAAGTGGCGCATTTAAGTCAGCGCCATTATGAACACCGTGACGATGCCAATAAAAAAGCCTTGATGATGCAAATTGGCGGTATGCTTGCCGCGATTGCAGCCTCTGCCGCTGGCGGTGGTGATGCCGCTACTGCAGTCATGATGGGCAGTCAGACAGCTGCACTAAACAGCCAAATGGCGTTTAGCCGCAGTAATGAGCGAGAGGCAGATCGCATTGGTATGCAGCTGATGGCCAAATCCGGTTATGACCCGCGAGCGATGCCGAAATTTTTTGCGACTTTAAATCAAAAAACGCAGCTCAATAGAGGTAAAGATGTTTATCTGCCTAGCTTTATCATGACTCACCCCTTAAGCTCAGAGCGCTTGAGTGAAGCACAGAGCCGTGCCAACAGCTATGACAATATTAGTCTACATAAGAAAAGCGACCCGTTAACTTTTGATTTATTAAAGTGGCGGGCAAAGGTACTAACCAAGCAGAGCAATCAAGGTGAGCTAATGGCTGCAGCACCGCATAATACAGGTGCTTCCATGGCGCTCGCTTATTGGTACGGATCGCAAGGTCGATACAGTGATGCCAAAAAAACGCTGAATAAGCTAAAGCAGTTACCAGCGCCCATAGAGCAATCTGACAAAGTCGCTTTTGATATTTTACTGGCCATTACTGAGGCTGAGATAGCCGGTATGCGTGGTAAATGGGATATCACCGAACAAGTGCTCCAGCCCTACTACAACCTATATCCAGAGCGTCGTGATGTGAAGCTATTATTATCAGATGCTTGGCTTCAAAATGGCAAATACGATCAGGTTATTAAGGTATTAAAGCCGGTGATTAATAGTCGACCTTATGATGTTGAAGCCTTGTTTCGGATGCAGCGTGCTTATGAATTAATGGCGCTTAACCCGAATACTCAGGGCAATACCCAGCAAAAACGGCTGATGCGCGATATTGCTACCATTAATGCGCTGCGCTACCGCGGACGAGGTGAGTTATGGCGTGGCAAATATGAAGATGCTTTGGTCTCAGTACAGCAAGCCAAAACATTGATTGATGATATGAAGCCAAGTGAGGTAGGCAGCTTTAACAAAGCCCCCTTACTAGCAACCGTAAAACATGAGATTGTAGAAATAAAAGCAGCCAAAGACTTCCGTCCTTAGCTGCTTGAGTTTAATGGATTTGGGTTGCTGATATTCAACCTATAGCTATTCAATAAGTGAAGTCGCAAATGGATAATGTTAGCCCATTAATGCTTTTTTAACCAATTGTGACATCACGGCAGGGTCGGCGCGTCCTGCTGTTTTTGCTTTTAATGCGCCCATCACTTTACCCATATCTTGCATTGAGCTGGCACTTTGCGCACTGATTTCATCGTTAATCAAGGCCGCTAATTCTTCTTCGCTCATTTGCTGCGGCATAAAGTCATTAATGATATCAATCTCAAACTGCTCTTTTTGAGCCAAATCATCACGGCCGTTGTCTTGGAACACATTAAGTGATTCTTGGCGCTGTTTTAGCTGTTTTTGCAAAATCTCCAATACGCCGGCATCGTCTAGCTCAATTTGGCGGTCAATTTCAATTTGCTTAATCACAGATTGAATGTTACGAAGCACTTTGACTTTATCAAGCTCACGCGCCTTCATAGAGGTTTTGACTTGCTCAGTAATGGTATTTTTTAATGCGCTCATGAGAGTATCCTGTATTTATACTAGAAGCTAATCTGCTTCTAATGTTTTTATTATGATGGAGAGGAGGCCGTTAAAACCATCATTAGTTTAAATGATTAACCTCGATAATGACTAAAAGTTTAACATAAAAAAACCACCTATATTATGCCGAGGTCATCACAAAGCTGTGATAATAACGACAAAATAAGGTGGTCTTTTAATCAATATATCAAGCGCTTAAGCCGGCAAGCAGCGATATCACACTTAACTAAAATCAGCTCTAAAACAAATTAAGTATTGATTAGTACATACGAGTTGTGCGGATAGACTCGCGTTGTAATTTCTTTTTATAGCGTTTTACTGCGGCTGCCTTTTTACGCTTGCGCTCTTGCGTAGGCTTTTCATAGAACTCGCGTTTACGTACATCAGACAAAACACCAGCTTTTTCGCAGGCACGCTTGAAGCGACGGATAGCGATATCAACAGGTTCGTTTTCTTTAACCTTAACTGAAGGCATGCAGACTCCTTAAATAAGTAGTGGAAATTAGAGACTAAGGACATTAGTAATGCTGTGTGGTTTATATTAGCCGCAGTGTCTCATCAGGGTGCGGCATCAGCTATTACTAGGATAAAATTAATAATCCTAATAGGGTATATTAGATTTAAGAGCGAAATTATACTAAAAAATAACAGCGCTGTCAATATAAAGCAGGGCTTATGGTGTGAGCGATATAAAGTAAGATTACTTAGTTCTCTTTAATTGGGGTAAATAAATTATTGGTAAATATGTCTATCTATATTAAGTATAAAGATAAGGCTTAACATCAGATTGTCCATGTGAATAATAGCCATAAAATAGATAGGCATAAATCACAAAAGAGGTTTGAAGAACAGGTTTAAAGCGTCTATAATGATTTAAAACATTCATATTAAATGAATCAATTAGGTGGCTTTTGATTGTCGTTCAATTCATGCTTAGCATAGGTGCTTGGTTTATTTTTGTGTTAAACGCTCAAAATCAGTCGTAGGTGATAGTGGGCGGGCAGTGGTTGTGATATTATTATTGATAGATTTGGTCGACCTTAATCGCTTATCGATGTCGGCTAATATCGATAGTTAACTGATATAGACGCTATTGTAAGCACTATATCTCTGTTCCCTTTTTAGGAGTTCGACATGTCATTAATCGCTCAACAAAATAAACAAAAATCAGTTGGCTTTCGTCTGGCAACGTTTGCCACTGTCATGTTAGGTGCCGCAGTAACGTTAACGGCGTGTGGCGGCGGTGAGCACGAAGAAGTAAAAGCGGTGGATAAAGTAGAAGAAGCGGCTGAAATGGCGCGTGCTAATGCACCAGAAGCAGAAGTGCTAGAATTTGAAGAGACAGAAGCGCCTACTGATACTGAGGCAACAGACGCTGACGCTACCGAAGGCGACGCAGCAGAGGGTGAAGATGCTACTGAAATGGATGCTGCAGATGATATGGCTACCGCAGATACTGCTGAAGCCGCTGCAACAGACACAGCGGCAACAACTGATGCCGAACAGCCAGCTGACGAAGAGGCCTCTGCTCAATAAATCCTATAATATCGTTTATTAATAGGGTAGTGCAGTAAAGCGAACGCTTTAGAAGGAGCATGAGAAGCTGTCAGTCAAAAATGAGCTGTTACGAGATATTAATAAGTAGCAGCTTGATTGGTTCTAAAATTTAAAAAGAAGTTTTATCTCCGACTTAATATGTCATTAATTTTAGCAAAGGCGAGGTTTCTCATGCTAACTACTCATAATCAACACGACGCTCAATCTTCTAAAGCGGCTAATACCGCTCATTCTCTCGTAAAAAGCAGTCTGTTTCTAGCAGGAGCACTGGCTATAGGTTTAGTAACAGGTTGTAGCAGTAATAACGAGACAAATACTGACGCACAAGCGGAACCAGAAGCCAGCGCTGAAGTTGCACCTACTGCCTCAGAAGCAGAGACGTCTGATGCAGTGACTACTGCTGATAATATTCAAGAACCAGTCGCTGAAGAGCCGGTAGCAGAAGAAGCAGAGCCAGAAGCAGAAGTTCCTGAAACGGACGCAGCAGCAGCGAACGACTCAGCCCCTCTAGCGGCTGATGCGGGAGAAAAGCTGTATGAAACGAAGTGCAAGCAGTGCCACGAACCAGGACTGTTAGGTGCACCTAAATTTGGTGATCAAGCGGCATGGGCTGATCGTATCGCTAAAGGAAGAGACACGCTTCATAAGCACTCTGCCGAAGGCTTCAACAGTATGCCACCTCAGGCCGATGACAATACAAGCGTGGCAGAAGTGTATGCTGCGGTTGACTATATGATTGAGCATTCAAGCTAACGCAGTCGCATTTATAGCCGATTAATAGTTTTTCATAATTGGCGATAAAGGATAGACAAAACGTATTCTTGATAATTTGGTAAACTACCGCCATTGTATAGCGACAGTGGCGGTTTTTTGCGTCAATAAACAAACAGGATTGATGGCAGAAGCAGAGTTTGATGCCAATCAATGAAGAGGTGCCCTTTGAAAGTATTAGGTTTAGAAACATCTTGTGATGAGACAGGTCTGGCTATATTTGATAGCGAGCGCTTAGGCGATGGTAATAATGGTCTGGTTGGCCAAGTATTGTATTCGCAAATCGAACTACACGCGACTTATGGTGGCGTGGTGCCTGAGCTTGCCAGTCGTGACCATATTCGTAAATTGGTACCACTACTCGATGAGCTACTTGAGCAATGCGGTGTGAGCAAGAATGAGCTAGACGCGATTGCCTTTACAAAAGGACCAGGGCTGATTGGTGCTTTAATGACTGGTGCATTGTTTGGACGCAGCTTGGCTTATGGGCTAGATATCCCCGCCATTGGTATCCACCATATGGAAGGACATTTGTTATCGCCACTATTGGGGCCGAATCCACCAGAATTTCCTTTTGTGTCTTTATTAGTCTCAGGCGGGCACACCCTATTGGTTGCTGCCCATGGTGTCGGCGAGTACGAAATCTTAGGTGAGAGTATCGATGATGCCGCTGGTGAATGTTTTGATAAAGCGGCTAAAATGCTAGGACTGCCTTATCCAGGTGGCCCTAATGTTGCCAAGCTTGCCGAATCCGGTAGTCAGTCTGCCTATGAGTTACCACGTCCTATGCTGCACAGAGGTCTGGATTTCTCATTTAGCGGTATGAAAACAGCGGTACACAATCTGATTAAGGATACCGAAGGCTCAGACTCTGATGAGCATATCCGTGCGGATATCGCTGCCAGTTTCCAACATGCGGTTGTGGATACGCTGGTTAAAAAATGCGTAAAAGCATTAAAGCAAACAGGTATGAAGCAATTGGTCATCGCAGGCGGCGTAAGTGCTAATTTACATTTGCGTGACAGCTTAGAGAAAGAGTTGGCTAAAATTGATGCGACTGTACATTATGCGCCACTTGAACTGTGTACCGATAATGGCGCTATGATTGCCTACGCTGGATATCAGCGTCTGCAGGCCGGTCAGTCTGATGGTTTGGCAGTAAGCTGCGTGCCAAGATGGAATATCTCCGAGTTGCCCGCTTTAAACTAGCGCTCAAAAGGTAGCATACTTTGTTTTTAAATGAGTGTGAATCAAAAACGAGATAGACAAAAAACCATTAGCAAGGAGGTTTCATGCAGTGGATAGCAGTTGGATTGGGTGCAGCTATTGGTGCTTGCTTGCGGGCTTGGCTTGCACGGTTCAATCCTTTGCATACTTGGATTCCGCTAGGTACGCTTGGTGCCAACGTGCTTGGCGGCTTATTAATTGGTATTGCAATGATGTTGTTTATGCGTTTGGGTGGCAGTTGGCATCCGAACATAAAGCTATTTGTAGTGACTGGCTTTTTAGGTGGCCTGACTACTTTTAGCACCTTTAGTAGTGAAGTGTTTAGTCTACTAAACAGTGGCAAAATCGTCTCAGGCTTTGCGTTGATTGGGATGCATCTTATTTTGACCCTAGCTGCCACCGCTGCCGGTTACTATCTTGCGCGCATGGCCTTGTCGTAATTTAATGTTGCCATAAGCAATGCTATAAAGGGCAGATAGACTCTTAACTGTCCTATATTTTCATACCGCTAATGGTTAGGGCTTAACCAATTCTTCTAATAGCTTTGCAAAACCTTGCATATAAGCCACTTCTTCACTACTTTGACGTGTCGCCGCAAACAGTTGGCAATATACCCCATCCTTTTTCTGCCCATTTTCTTGGCCAGACTGCTTATCATCAGGTTCATTAGCCAGTAACGGCCGAGTAACCACCCAACCTTTCTTCTCATATTCGGCAGCCACCCAGTCAGGTAGAGCAGCAACGCCTCGTTCGCTGGCGACCAACTGAATCAACATGGCGGTCAATTCTGTAGTGCGAATTTTGGCAAAGCTGACATCCGCCGGTGCCATAAACTTGGCAATTACATCCAACCGTTTGGTTTCAACAGGGTACGCAATTAAAGTTTGATCAATCAAATCAGTTGGTACAATGCTTTCTTTATTGGCCAATGGATGAGTCGGAGATAACACCAAACGACTCTCATAATTAAACAACGGCTGATAGCGGATACCCGGCAGATTGATATTACTGGTGGTGATCAATAAGTCGATATCACCTTCTATTAATAGATGATGCGGCTCTGGCTCAAAACCTGTCGCAAAGTCGAGCTCTACATCTGACCATTCACGGCGGAACTGGTTCAAAATCGGCATCAGCCAATCAAAGCAGCTGTGGCACTCTGAGGCCAAACGCAAGCGTCCTGCTTGTCCATGCGCCAGACGCTTTAAATTATTCTTAGTACGAGTGACCCGTGGCAGGATATCGTCGGCCAGTTTAAGTACGACGCTGCCGGCCGGTGTGAAGGTCAGCGGGCGAGTACGGCGATTGACAAGGCGCACGCCATAATAGCTCTCTAACTCTTTTAATTGATGAGAGACAGCAGAGGCGGTAACGTGAAGTTCATCAGCGGCAGCGGCAAGTGAGCCATGAGCGCGTAGGGCGGTGAGCGTTTGGAGATGTCGAAGCTCGAGCATAATTTAGAATCATTTGATTAATTAACAATAGTGATATTCTACCCTATTACTCCGCTATGATTCACCTGTTTGAGTAACTAATTCCTCAAAAAATAAACGGATTTATAACGCAGTAAAATTCTAGTTTAGAGCAAGCCGTGACCTATTTCGAGTGTTTAATATTGTATAGCTTTTAATCTCTGGCTTAATAAAGGCTATACTGATAAAAATTACTTGCGGTCAAGGCAACTTTTACTTTATATTGACGGCATACGAATGGGTCACATTAATTTACACAGGTGTAAGGATTGCTTCAGGTATGGCCTTATAAGAATGAGGTGCCAAAATCAGTTTATTCAACGCCAAATACCTATTTAAATTAATATGACTCATGACGCACAAGGAGTGTGATAGCGCATTGATTTAGAATAATTGATGCAAAAAAGTCAGAGGGAGATGGCAGCAATGTTAGTCCAAATTAAGTGTCGAAATATCGACAGCAGACTGAGATTGTTCATGAATTTATTAAACAAGATATCTTAATGCTATATGACAAGGGTCAGGCGAGGTATCTTGTATTGAGGATAATGTTATGTGGAAAAATATGGGTCTAACCGGCAAGATTTTAATTGCCATGTTCTTTGGTATCGTCATAGGGCTGTTTTTTAACTATACCGGTTTGAATGCGGAAGGCGGATTTGTTAATACTTATTTGACCAACGGCTTATTTAGTATTATCGGGAAGTTATTTGTTAACTCACTAAAAATGCTGGTTGTACCACTGGTACTGATTTCATTGATTTGTGGTGTGTGTGGTATTGGTGATATTCGTCTGCTTGGCCGAATCGGTACTAAAACCTTCTTTATGTATATGCTGACTACGGCTTTGGCTATCGCAACAGCGATTGGTCTGGGCTCGGTATTTGGCATTGGTAAAGGCATGAATCTTACGCCTGAAAAAGCTTTTGAGGCTAAAGATGCGCCACCACTGATAGACGTGTTCTCAAATATTGTTCCGTCAAACCCAATCAGTGCCATGGCAAATGGCGATATGTTATCCATCATTTTCTTTGCCATCTTAATTGGTATTAGTATCTTGATGGTGGGTAAGCCTGCCAAAGGTTTGGTGCAAAGCTTAGAGCTGATTAATGAAGTTATCTTAAAGATGGTAACCATCATTATGAATCTAGCACCGTATGGTGTATTTGCGCTATTGGTTACTGCCATGTCAGAGCTGGGTCTGGATTTAATCTGGAAGTTAATGGGATATGTAGCCGTATTAGTTGGTTCATTGGCGTTCCACTTTTTTATCACGATGATGATTGTGTTAAAAGTGTTCTCAGGACTATCCATACAAACGTTCTTGGCAAAAATGCGCGAAGTTCAAATTTTCGCTTTTAGTACCTCAAGTTCTAATGCAACAATTCCCATTACATTACGCACAGTAACCAAACGTATGGGTGTGAATAACTCTGTAGCCTCTTTCACTGTACCGTTTGGCGCTACCATCAACATGGATGGTACGGCGATTATGCAAGGGACAGCGACTATTTTCATCGCAAACTTGTATGGGGTTGACTTAAGTATTGTTGACTACTTAACAGTTATCTTAATGTCAGTATTGGCCTCGGTCGGTACAGCGGGCGTTCCTGGTGTCGGTCTTATTATGCTATCGATGGTATTCGCTCAAGTGGGCTTGCCCATTGAAGGTATTGGCTTAATCCTTGGTGTGGACCGTCTGCTTGATATGTTACGTACCGCGGTTAACGTGGGCGGTGATGCAGCAGTCACGGCAATCGTTGCGAAGTCTGAAGGTAAAATGGATTTAGCTGTTTATGATGATCCTGACGCAGGCGCTAAAGATGTATTTGATGGTCATATCGATGAGGATAATGAACGTGAATTTAGTGGTATCTTGAATGATGGGGTTCTGGGTAGCGAATATGATGAATTAAATAAACGCTAAAATCACATTAGAAAATACAAGATAATATAAGTCAATTGAGTAACAAAGAAAAAGAGTCATGGAAATAGTCCATGACTCTTTTTTGGTTGCAGACAAAGTGGTTTAAAATGGTTTTGATTATTTAATTAGCCAAACACATATTTTGCGACCATACCTAGACAAACGAGCACAATAACAGGACGGATAATCTTACTACCGCCTTTGACCACCATATGTGACCCTCCATAAGCACCAATGGTTTGCCCAACCATCATGGCTAATCCAACCTTCCATAATACATTGCCACCAATAATAAAGAATATTAAAGAAGCAATATTGGTCGATAAGTTTAAGACTTTGGCCGTACCTGTGGCTGCGATAATTTGGCGTCCGCGTAGCGCAATATTCCCTAAGGCAAAGAACATGCCCGTTCCTGGGCCGACATAGCCATCATAAAAACCGATGAGTGGGGTTACGAGTCGTTGCCACATAGATTCTGATATTCTCGGTTCGGCTTCTACTTCACCCAAACTTGGCGCAAATAGTGTGTATATACCAATGGCTGCAATTAAAAAGGGAATCAGCTTTTCTAGCATATCAGGTGGTGATAATTGAACAGCGATAGTACCTATCACAGCGCCAATAAAGGCGCCAGCAATGGCTAACTTGATTTGACGTGGGTCGACTACGCCTTTTTTAATCATCGTAATAGAGGCGGCAAAAGCGCCAGACGCAGCTTGAAGTTTGTTGGTGCCAAGGGTTAAAACGGGAGGAATATTTGCAAGTAACATAGCTGGGATAGTTAGTAGACCACCACCACCTGCGATAGCGTCAATAAAGCCAGCAATAGTGGCCACTGCTGTCAGCATCAAAATGATGTCAAGTGATAAGGAGACGTCCATAGTCACACCCTAGAATTCGTTAAATATGGTTGATTAAATTATTTGTTAAATTTGGCGCATTTATATCAATGACACAAAACCGATGAATTATAGCACGCTGCAAATGACGAGATAGCGATGATAGAGCTGCTCATTTAGATTGTTTTCTGATTAAACATAAAGCGATTAAGTCGTGAGCTATAGAAATTTAAGCTGAATATTGACTATATATAAGAATGCTAGAAATGAGGGTAGTAAAAGGAGTAGACAGCACTAATTGATAATAGTTGGCACAATTAGGTAACCAAATTTTATCTCGATTAGTACCTCTTTTCTGCTACCATAAATACAAAATATTGACACTTATAAATGACTTAAATAGCTTTATGGGTCGTAAATCACCCACTAGAAAGACAGAGAGGACACATGCTTGTACAAAAATTAAAGAGGTTTTTTGCTTTTGAGGCAGCGGGAGGTATTGTACTTGCCTTCGCCGCTATTGCCGCCATGATAGTGGCAAACTCGCCGCTGCATGATTGGTATACCTCCTTTATCCATGCACCAGTGGTTGTACAGGTAGGGGAGTTGGTCATCAGTAAAGATGCGCATCACTGGATTAATGATGGGCTAATGGCAGTGTTTTTCTTCTTAGTAGGGCTTGAGCTCAAGCGGGAGGTATTGATCGGTGAGCTCTCCAATATCAAGCAGATTATCTTACCGGCAGCCGCAGCAGTGGGCGGTATGATAGTGCCGGCTTTGGTTTATTCCGCCTTTAACCACTCTAATCCGGCGCATTTAGCCGGTTGGGCGATTCCAGCGGCTACAGATATTGCGTTTGCCATTGGTATCTTAAGTCTACTGGGTAGCCGAGTACCCAATTCGCTAAAAATATTCTTGGTGTCTATCGCTATCTTTGATGATATCGGTGCCATCTTGATTATCGCTTTATTCTATACTAGTGATTTATCGTTGACCGCATTAATGGTTGCCGGACTGTGTTTACCCTTTTTATATATTCTAAATCGCCGCAACGTCACCTCGATTACACCGTATATTTTCTTTGGTATTATTATGTGGATTGCGGTCTTAAAGTCAGGGGTGCATGCGACTTTAGCTGGCGTGATACTGGCGTTGTTCATTCCTATGGTCGATGCCGATGACCCAGAGCATTCGCCGCTAGAAGACCTTGAGCATGATTTGCATGGTACGGTTGCCTTTGCGATTTTACCGCTGTTTGCTTTTGCCAATGCGGGCATCTCTCTGAAAGGTGCAGGGTTCGATCAGCTATTTCACTCAGTGCCTTTTGGTATCGCGGCCGGTTTATTCATCGGTAAGCAGGTCGGTATTATGCTGATGTGCTGGATGATTATTAAATTTGGTTTGGCGCAATTGCCGAATGGTACCAACTTTAAGCAAATTTATGGCGTGTCGTTACTATGTGGTGTCGGTTTCACAATGAGTTTATTCATTAGTGGTCTGGCATTTGGCGGTGTTACCGAAGGCTTTGATCCGCGTTTGGGTATTATCCTAGGCTCGATTATCTCAGGTATTACTGGTTATTTATTGCTTAAAACCACACTAAAAGATGATACAGACAGTACCGCTTTAGATTTAACCAAAGTATAAACGGATTTAAGTAAACGCCCAAATTTGGGCGTTTATATTATCAAGGAGAAAAAGAGGATGATGCGATTATTGGCAGTAGCAGCTATCAGCGCAGCCGTATTAACAGGGTGTGCTACTTTATCAAAAGAAGAATGCATGACCGGTAATTGGCAGGCAATTGGTTTTGCCGATGGCGCAGCAGGGCATAGCTCAGATTATCTTAATCAACATAATAAAGCCTGTGCAAAGGCCGGCGTGGCGCCTAATTATCAAATGTGGGAAAGAGGCCGACAGGAAGGGTTAAAGCAGTACTGCACCAAATCTAATGCCTATCAGCTTGGCAGACGCGGCACACAAATAAGCGCAGTATGTCCTGCATCAATCACTCCAGAGCTTGAGCGGATTAACGCTGATGGGCGCAAATATTATGGACTGAACAAGCAGCTGGCTATCGAAGAAAAACGCCTTGAGGAGTATCAAGAAGAGTACCGTAAATTGCGTGAAGGCGATAATTTAGACTTTAAGAATGAGCGAGAAGCGCGAACCTATTTATTGCAGCTGCCAAAGAAAGCGCAGGCTATCGATACGCGTATTGATAATATTAAGCAAGCACTGACTTATCTAGAAGAGCATTACGGATATTAAAAATTGCCAGTAAATAAATAAGATAGCTAATAGACTAGATACTTTAAATTGATGAAATTATTTCTGTATAGTGTTTAGTTAAGCTAATACTATTTACTACAATTAAATTTCGTTTACATAACTTAATCAAAATTATGAATAAAGTACCAAAAGTGACGATAATCGATAACAGACAAATATTCAATTCTATCTATAATTGATGATAATAAATGACTTGTTGATAATAATACGACACATTGGTTGAAGATTGACTAGAGTACGGCTGACAGATTTAGATAATTAGATAAACTGAGTATAACAATAAGCCTCTAGTGAATCAGATTTTAGAGTCAAATCCTTCTCTTTAAACCTATAAACTCATGGAGCTTATTTATGAAAAAATTACTTGCTTTACTACCTGTTAGTGTTGCATTAGCCGCTTGTGCAACTGGTCAAACCTACACCAACTCTACTCCTACTGCAGAACAACAGGTCAACAAAGCTTATGATCGCATGGCGCCAGAGCGCTTTGTATGTGAAGATAATGCTACTGTGATGCCAAAGTATTCACTAGATGGTCAACAAGCTATGGTGACCGCAAGCTTACCTAAAGCAAACTGGAACAACCAAACTTTGGTTATGAATATCGCTCCTTCTGGCTCAGGTGCGCGTTATGTTAATTCGGATAACCCTAACGTTACTTATGAATGGCATACCAAAGCAGATAGCGGTCTTATGGGCCTTACATGGGCTGACGGTAATGAATATATCGTCAATTGTGAACGTCAATAAGCCAATAAGTAAAATTATCTAAATTTTATTGTTAGGTTCTTATAATGATCTCCAACAGCCATTGTTCATTGAACAATGGCTGTTTTAGTGTTCAGGTAACAGTGGTTTAATAAAAGCCAAGTTTTTCTATCTTATTTTTTATGGTCTGTTATAATACATCGCTTGGTAAACCAGACGATCGCCGTTTTGTATTATACAGAAGGGAGGAAAGTCCGGGCTACATAAGGCAGCGTGCCAGCTAACGGCTGGGCGGGGTAACCCGACGACAAGTGCAGCAGAGAGAAGACCGCCTCAATAAAAGCTTTAGAGCTTAGCTCTTAAGTAAAGAGGTAAGGGTGAAAGGGTGCGGTAAGAGCGCACCGCATGGCTGGTAACAGCTCATGGCAAGGTAAACTCCACGCGTAGCAAGACCAAATAGGTGTCCATTACTTGTCGCCTGCAGGGGACACGGGTAGGTTGCTCGAGCGTACTGGCAACGGTACGCCTAGATGAATGATCGTTCTCGACAGAACCCGGCTTATCGGTTTACCAATACTATTTTGTACGGTCTTTTAGTAAGATAAAAACAACGCAAAATTGGCTGTTTATTATCTGCTTTAGTCATTAATTTAAATTAAATGCGATTTAGGGGTTGACGGCTTAAGTAATTTTAAGCATAATACCGCCCTCAAATGGCGATGTAGCTCAGCTGGTTAGAGCGCACGACTCATAATCGTGAGGTCAAGAGTTCAAGTCTCTTCATCGCCACCATATTCGACACTCAGTGTCTAAATTAGCCGATTACTTTACTGAGTAGTTGGCTTTTTTTATGCCTATTCAAAATACTTAAGCTTTTCTCTATTCTCGGCAGTTTATCTACTCCTTTTATCAAGACGGACGACTTTTATCAAGACGGCCGACAGTTAGAGCGGCCTTTCATCACTGCCAATTCGCATTTTATTTATACCACTTACAAGATAGCTTAAAGCTGTTAGAATAGCGGGTACTAATATACTTTATTTATCCATTTCTGAACTTAACAACGTAGGTAGCCGCAAGACGTGACCGCATTAGCAAATATTCGAAATTTCTCAATCATTGCCCATATTGACCATGGTAAGTCTACCTTGGCTGATCGCTTTATTCAGACTTGTGGTGCGCTACAAGATCGTGAAATGCAGGCGCAAGTTCTAGACTCAATGGATATCGAGCGTGAGCGCGGTATCACCATTAAAGCACAGTCCGTGACTCTGTATTATGATCATCCCAATGGTGAGCGCTATCAGTTAAACTTTATTGATACGCCAGGTCACGTTGATTTCTCTTATGAAGTATCACGCTCATTAGCCGCTTGTGAAGGTGCGCTTTTGGTCGTTGACGCGGCGCAAGGCGTGGAAGCACAGTCTGTTGCCAACTGCTATACCGCAGTTGATTTAGGTCTGGAAGTTCTGCCTGTACTAAATAAAATTGACTTGCCGCAGGTTGAGCCTGAACGTGTGATTCAAGAAATTGAAGACATTATTGGTATTGAAGCTGATGATGCACCGCGCGTTTCTGCTAAATCGGGTCTGGGTGTCGATGAGCTACTTGAAGCCTTGGTAGAGCGTATTCCTGCACCCACAGGTGACCGTGAAGCCCCATTACAAGCTTTGATTATTGACTCTTGGTTCGATAACTATTTAGGCGTGGTGTCTTTGGTACGTGTGCGTCAAGGCACGCTGACCAAGGGTGATAAGATTTTAATCAAATCAACCATGGACTCACACTTAGTGTCATCAACCGGTGTGTTTACACCGAAACCGCTTGAAACTGGCAAATTAGAAGCCGGTGAAGTGGGCTTTGTGATTGCCGGTATTAAAGATATTCATGGTGCGCCAGTGGGCGATACTATTACCCATGCCAAAACACCAGATGTAGATTTAATTCCAGGGTTTAAACAAATTACCCCTCAGGTCTATGCTGGTTTGTTCCCTGTTGACTCCAGTGACTTTGAAAAATTCCGTGAAGCGCTACAGAAGCTACAAATTAACGATTCTGCCTTATTTTTCGAGCCAGATACGTCAGATGCGCTAGGTTTCGGTTTCCGCTGTGGCTTCTTAGGTATGCTGCACATGGAGATTATCCAAGAGCGCCTAGAACGTGAATATAATCTTGACTTAATTACTACCGCACCGTCGGTTATTTATGAGATTAAGAAGAAAAACGGTGAGGTATTATTAATTGATAACCCATCTAGACTACCAGATCCAGGCTTCGTTGAAGAGTTCCGTGAGCCGATTGCCCGCTGTCACATTTTAGTGCCTCAGGACTATTTAGGTAACGTGATGACCTTATGTATGGAGCGCCGCGGTGTTCAGGTCGATATGCGCTTTATGGGTAAGCAAGTTCAGTTGATTTTTGATATTCCACTGGGCGAAGTGGTTATGGATTTCTTTGATAGATTGAAGTCTGTGTCACGTGGCTTTGCCTCTCTTGATTACGAATTTGACCGTTATGAAGTAGACAAACTGGTTAAAGTCGATGTTCTGATTAACGGCGATAAAGTCGATGCGCTTGCTATGATTTGCCATCAAGAACAAGCCCGTTATCGTGGTAATCAGCTGGTTGAGAAGATGAAAGAGCTGATTCCTCGTCAGATGTTTGATGTTGCGATTCAGGCGGCTATTGGAAGTCAAGTTATTGCCAGAAGTACAGTTAAAGCCATGCGTAAAGATGTTCTTGCCAAGTGTTATGGCGGTGACGTGTCTCGTAAGAAGAAACTGCTTTCTAAACAGAAAGAGGGTAAGAAGCGCATGAAGCAAGTGGGTAGTGTTGAGATTCCACAAGAAGCCTTCCTTGCCGTGTTACAAGTTGATAATCAATAACTCAAAGCAGTTATAATATGATAATGACCGCTATGCTGATTTGATTAAACAATATTGAACCGTAAAGGGCAAAAGTATCAAGCGACCAAATAAGCAAAGGGCTGGACAAAGTGAGTATGCGCATCGTGCAAATAGTTAAGAGGTTAGGGCTGTAATATGGACTTTGATTTTAATGTAATTTTAGTGCCGGTAACCTTAATTCTTGGGTTGATTTGGCTGCTTGATAAGTTATGGTTTAAACAGCATAAAAGCGGTAGCACGGCTACTAGTAAAGAGGTCAATGCTGCTCAAAAAAACCTAGCCACAAAAAAACAAGCTTATATTGATGCGCTTGCACAGTATGGTCATCAGCAAGATATTGCAAACACAGACTTAGATGCTGTTGTCGTAGATGATGCGCCTATGCCAGTTAAGCAGGCGGAGCGAGAATATCGTGAGGCCAAGCGACAAGCAAATATTGCTACCTCGACCCAGTTATCGAAGCCATCAAATGAGAACTTTTTAATTCGTTGGGCACACGATTACTTCCCTGTATTAGCCGTGGTATTGATTGTGCGCTCTTTTATCATTGAGCCGTTTAATATTCCATCGTCCTCTATGGTGCCAGCGCTATATACCGGCGATTTCGTGGCAGTTAATAAATACGCTTATGGTATTCGTTTGCCACTAACTTATAATAAGGTTATCGAAACCGGTGATCCTGAGCATGGCGATGTGGTGGTTTTCCGTTATCCTGAAAACCCTAAGGTTTACTACATTAAACGTGTGATTGGTTTGCCAGGCGATACGGTAAGCTTTAATAATGGTCAGTTATCTGTTAATGGTACAGAGGTACCGACCAAAGCTGTTAACTTTAGTGCGGACGAGTCATTAACAGAGCGTTTATATACGCCTGTTAAAGGCAGTGACCCGAGTCGTGAGTGGGATCTATCGCCACAAGACGCGATTCGTGTGGCACAAGAGGAGGAGAGTGGAGCAAGCTATTATCAAGAACAGCTTGGCGAGCATACTTATCTACGCCGTTACTTAGCTCCGAGCCTACAGCAAGGCGGATATTCAGAGTTTTTAGAGCAGCCGATGACCCATGAAGGCGGCTGGGAAGTCACCGTTCCTGAAGACAGCTACTTTGTGATGGGTGATAACTCAGACCGTAGTGAAGATGGACGCTATTGGGGCTTTGTTCCAGATGAGAACCTAGCCGGTAAAGCGGTTTATGTATGGATGCATAAAAAGCCTGGCTTTAATTTACCAACCTTTAGTTATAATCGCTCTATTGATTAATGGCGATCTAAAAACTCAGCGATGAAATGGAGTACAATAGCGGTAACACAAACTGTTTTATCGTTTATTGACTAATTGCCCTGTACTGTTGAATGAAATGGTAGTAGGGCAAATTATCCTAAATACATCCAATATAACTCAACTTCATTCACTAAATACGTTGTATTTATCCTCCCATGGATTAGATAACTGCGACTAACGTGCCCAATACCTATGCCAAAAACCTTTGAGAAAAAAAGTGGTGACAGTAATAAAATTATTGAGATGGCTGAAATAGCGAGTAAATCAAAGCAGCCGCCTAAGCAGCGTTATACTAATTTTGAACAAGGCTTGCCAGTATTACAAAAGCAGCTAGGCTATAAGTTTGAAGACATCAGCCTAGTTAAACTGGCATTAACTCATCGCTCATTTGATGGCAAAATCAACTACGAGCGCTTGGAGTTTTTAGGCGATGCCTTATTAGGTATGATTATTGGTGAGGCCTTATATTACCAATATCCTAAGCAGGATGAAGGTCGCTTAACGCGTATGCGTGCCACACTGGTACGTCAAGAATCGTTAGTACTCGTGGCACAAAAACTAAATCTATCATCGCATCTGATTTTGGGTGTGGGTGAGCGCAAAGGCGGCGGACGTGAACGCGCCTCTATTTTGGCGGATACCGTAGAGTCTTTGATTGGTGCTATTTATCTAGATAGCCAGAATATTGACATCGTCAAAGCATGCGTCCTTGATTGGTTTGCAGAGCTGATTGATAACGTTAACGATCAGCGTGTACTAAAAGATGCGAAAAGCCGACTGCAAGAGTGGCTACAAGGCTATAAGTTTGAATTGCCTAATTACGATTTGTTAGAAACCCAAGGCAATGCGCCAAACCAGATATTCGTTGTGCGCTGTGAAGTAGATGTGCCGCATAGCAAGGCAATTATTGAATCTGGTGAAAGCCGCCGTATCGCTGAACAAAAGACTGCTGAGAAAATGATTAATCAGCTAAACAAACTGGTCAACGACCGCATTATTAAAGTAAAAGCCTAATATGGGTGTAAATGTAGCATAAGTTTTTACGCTTGATACTTATACTAACCAACATTGAATACATTTTAAATTTTAAACAGACTATTCAAAGCACGTCATAGTGCTTTTGTAATTACGAAATCGGATAATATTATATATGACAAACGCACCAAAAGATAACACTGACTTAAACGCTGAAAACGAAGTAAGTCAGGACCTAAGCGAACCAACAGACAATGTGGTTGATAGCTTTTTTAATAACAATGTTGCAGGCGGCTCTGACGACTATCGTTCAGGCTATGTCGCTATTGTTGGTCGTCCAAACGTAGGCAAATCAACCTTGATGAACCACATGTTAGGGCAAAAGCTGTCGATTACTTCACGTAAGCCGCAAACGACCCGTCACCGTATCCACGGTATTTTATCAAATGAAGACATGCAGGCGGTGTTTGTTGACACACCTGGTATTCATAGCAATGAGGTGCGTTTGATTAATGAGCGCATGAACAAAGCAGCTATTTCAGCTTTAGTGGATGTTGATCTGGTACTGTTTGTGGTTGATGGCGAGCAGTGGCGTGAAGATGATTTATTAACGCTAGAAAAAATTGGCGAAACCAACACGCCCGTTGTGTTGGTTATTAACAAAGCCGATACTATCAAAGACAAAGGCTCAATTCTGCCCTTGATTGAAACATATAACGAGAATTTTGAATTCGCTGATATTGTGCCAGTTTCTGCATTGAAGAATCAGAACCTAGATCGCTTGAAAGAAGTAATTTACTCGCATTTACCACAAGGCGCGCCGATTTTTGATACCGAACAAATCACGGATCGCAGTGAGCGTTTCTTGGCTAGTGAAATTATTCGCGAAAAAATCATGCGTCAGTCAGGCGATGAAGTACCATATGATTTAACGGTACAGATTGATGAATTTAAAGATGAGCCTGCGCATATTGATCCTAAAACAGGCCGTAAGCGTAAAGCGGTTACCTTTATTGATGCGACTATCTTCGTTGAGCGTAATGGTCAAAAAGCCATTGTTATTGGTGATAAAGGCTCACGTATTAAACAGGTCGGTATTGCCGCGCGTGAAGATATGGAAGCCTTATTTGAGCGCAAAATCATGCTTAACCTATGGGTGAAAGTGAAGCAGGGTTGGTCGGATGATGCGCGTGCACTCAGCAGCCTAGGCTACTAGAATTAATAAAAGAACAGGGATGTTAAATAGTTATGGCCAATTTTGATATGGCGAGTTTACCGTTATCTCCTACTCTAGTTTTTAGACTATAGTGGGTGAGCGCCCATGCGTAACGAGCCATTAAATGCTTATAGCCTGCATCAAAGACCTTATCAAGATAAGCGGACAATCTATTATTTATTGACCAAAGAGCATGGCGTACTGCATGGGATTGGTAAAAAAGGTATCCCGCAGTTCGTGCCACTTACGCTATTCGCCACAGGTAAAAAGTCTCTTAAAAACTTTCAAAGCGTTAATATTGCAGAAGCGGTACCCAGTCTGATTGGCCAACAACAATACGCTGCCTTGTATGTGAATGAAATTACGCTGAAATTGCTGCCAGTAGAAGACAGTGTACCGACTATCTATAAGCAGTATAGTGAAACGATGCAGCAGCTACAGCAGCCGCTCAGTCGTGATGCACTGAAATTAGTGCTGCGCGTCTATGAGTATGTGTTATTTACCGAACTAGGATTTGCGATTGATTTAGAGCAAGACAATCAACAAGTTAAGATTGAAGCTGATCAATGGTATCGCTTTGGTGCAGATAATGGTTGGACGCTGATATTGCCTTCTCATTCAGAGTTCTTTGAAGTAAGTAATACCGACACTAGCTCTGAGTCAGCTACGCCGCCACTTTCAAATAACGCTATGCAAGCACCCACGTTGCTGGGCAAGTCGATTATTACAATGCGCTCAGGCATTAATTTGCAAACACTCAATGATTGGTCGCTTGTGCATAAGCAACTGATTGACCATCTATTTGACTATCAGCCGCTTCAAAGCCGTATTTTATGGCAACAATTTTATCGCTATCAGTAGCTGATATTTTGTTATTTAAAAATAGGTTTGTACGAGATAAGCGATGCTAGATGCTAATCTGTGGACTCACACTTCCTGTAACTCCCAATATTGATTATTCAACTATAATTATAACTTTATAGGATAGCTTGTATGACAACTCAAACTCTTCCTTTGCTAGGCGTAAATATTGATCACGTGGCAACTCTGCGTCAGGCACGTGGTGTGAATTATCCTGATCCGGTAGAAGCTGCTTTGGTTTGTGAGCAAGCTGGTGCTGATGGCATTACTCTACATTTGCGTGAAGACAGACGCCATATACAGGATAATGACGTTTACCTCATGAAGCCCAAACTTAAAACACGTATGAACTTAGAGATGGCGATGACATCAGAGATGCTCGATATTGCACGTGATGTGAAGCCTGAATGGGTATGTTTGGTACCTGAAAAGCGTGAAGAGCTAACCACAGAAGGTGGTCTAAATGTCGCTGTTCAAGTCGAGGCGCTTACGACATACATTCAAAAGCTGCATGAAGTTGGTATTAAAGTATCGTTGTTTATTGACCCAGAGCCTGCACAAATAGAGGCAGCTATCGCTGCTAAGGCCGACGCTGTCGAGTTGCATACCGGTCAGTATGCGCAAGCGACATTAATAGAGAATAACTCATCAGATATCGATAGAGAGTTTCATAGAATCAAATCAGCGGTTGCTTATGCGCACGATTTAAATGAGGGTTTAATCGTTAACGCAGGTCATGGATTAACGCGAGATAATGTGACGGCTATTGCCAATATTGAGGGTATCTATGAGCTAAATATTGGTCACGCGCTAATCGCTGACAGTGTGTTTATGGGTCTAGAAGGTGCAGTCAAAGCAATGCGGCAAGCGATGCATCAATAAGCTCATTGCCTGAGAGTTAAGGACAGCCAGTTGCCACAAGCGCAGGAGATTTGTAGCGATAATTGCCATGCTGATTAATAGAAATCTGATACATATTTGTGTTTAAGCCGTTATTAGGACAGTATTTGATATGCCCAAAGTGTCCACGTGGCAACCCCGTATCTGCATAAAACTTAATATAGTCACGCCGCCCTGCTCTTAAATAGATCTGCCCATAATTTAAATCTAGTGACTGCTTACTTAAAATAGTATCTATGGCACTATCGAATTTATTATTTAAATTATGATCGGTGAAGGTTAATAGATACTCAGAGTTATTTTTTTGGCAGAGGTTATTATTACTGGCAGGGCAGAGTATAACGTTTTGATGACGTATTAAGCTTTCTGCCTTAGCCTGCCTAAAACCGTTAATAATATGACGTTGCACCTCGTCTGCCTCATAAGCTCGAAGAGTAGAGATGAACGATGGAATGGCGATAGCACTTAAAATCGCCAAAATAGCGATGGTCAATATTAATTCTAGGAAGGTAAAACCTCTTTGCAGTGACCGTATTGGCAGATAACGAATAGGTCTGGCACTGTTTGTCATACAAAGGCCTTAAAAGAATCAGCGGAAGAGTAACAGGAAGGCGTCTGCTGATTATAGACAGCCGTGATTGACTCTATTGAGTCATGGTAAATAGGTGAATATTTAATATACTCAGTTAAGCATGATGGTATTGATTAAAAGTTAATTATAACTTAATGTCAAATTTTGTTACATTTAGTGAAAAATGTCTGTCAAAAGATAGAAGTATTTTGTCACATGTATTAGAATTGCCATTAATAACTGATGAAACACATAACTATTTTTAGACTATTATCTTAATTAACTTAATTTATTGTCCTTTCCACTACCAATCTATCTGTCACATATTTAGATTGTGGCTACTAAGTATATCTATAGTACCTTTGTGTATGTAAAGAGACAGAGTCAAAAAAATATGTTGTAAAATATTTAATTTGTATATAAGCTATTATGCGATAGTGTAAATTAGTGTCCAACTCTATTTTAGTGAGTAGGGTGTCTACAAATTAGAGATACAAGTGTTTTTTGCACACAAACAGTCCCTTGGAGGAAGTTTATGAAACTTAACAAAATTACTTTAGCTATACTTGCTGCGGCAACTGCTGTACCAATGATGGCATCTGCTGGTGTAACAGTGAGCCCATTACTATTAGGTTACCATTACACTGAAGCTGACGATGATGACTATGCAAAGGAAGTTGGCTTCTATCAAGAAGATGATCTATATACTGGTGCTGCACTAGGTATCGAACTAACCCCATCAACTCAGTTTCAAATTGAGTACGGTGTTACTGACTCTGATGCTTTAAATCGCAATGATGACAAAATTGGTGATGCTGAGCGTGAAATGATCACTGGTAACTTCCTAATTGGTTTCGATCAATTCTCAGGCTACCGTGATTCTGCATTCCGTCCATACGCTTTAATCGGTGCTGGTCAGCAGAAACTTGAAATTAAAGATTCAAGTGGTAACAAGGCTGAAACTAAAGATACTATCGGTAACCTAGGTCTTGGTGCTATGTACCGCATCAATGACGCTTTAAGCCTACGTGGTGAAGCGCGTGCTATCCATAACTTTGACCATGATTTATGGGACTATATGGGTCTAGCTGGTCTAGAAGTTGTTCTAGGCGGTCACTTAGCTCCTGCAGTTGTTGCACCACCACAAGCTGAACCACAACCAGTAGTTGAGCCAACTCCAGTTATTATTATTGAAGCTGACCAAGATTCAGACAATGATGGCGTAATCGACAAGTTAGATCAGTGTCCAAATACTCCAGCTAACGCTGTTGTAGATGAGAGAGGCTGTCAGAAACAAGTTCTAATCGATGACGAACTGAAAATGGAACTACGTGTGTTCTTCGATAACGACAAATCAGTTATCAAAGATCAGTACAAGCCAGAAATCGCTAAAGTAGCAGAGAAGATGCGCGAGTATCCTAACTCTTCAGCTAGCATCGAAGGTCACGCCTCTAAGACTGGTCCTTCAGCACGTTATAACCAACGTTTATCTGAAGCACGTGCTATCGCTGTTAAGACTGCACTTACTAACGAATTCGGTGTTGCTCCTAACCGTTTAAGCACTATTGGTTACGGTTACGACCGTCCAATCGCACCAAACGATACAGAAGAAGGTCGTGCAATGAACCGTCGTGTATATGCTGTTATCACTGGTAACAAAACCATGACTGTTGACCAAACTAAAGATATGCAAGTACAATAATATCTTAAGTTGTTTTAGTAGTTATTTATAAAAAAAGCTGCCTAATTGGTGGCTTTTTTTATTTTTATCAAAAGTAGCTTTTTCATGTTTTCTTAACGAAGCTGTAAAATGAGTTTATAAACTGTCACATAATAGTGCTATACTGCAGCCCTGAAAATAAGTTACTAATTATTACCCGCAAAAATATTGAGTCTTTAAAATTATGTCTAACGAAATAAAAAACTTACGCAATATCGCTATCATAGCTCACGTTGACCACGGTAAAACGACCCTAGTTGATAAACTATTGCATCAATCAGGTACTTTTGACGAACGTGCTAATATTGCGGAACGCGCAATGGATTCAGGCGCAATTGAGCAAGAACGTGGAATCACGATTCTAGCGAAAAATACTGCTATCAAATGGCAGCATCCTAAAAGAGATATCGAATACCGTATTAATATCGTAGATACCCCAGGTCACGCCGACTTCGGTGGTGAAGTAGAACGCGTTATGTCTATGGTTGACTGCGTACTACTTGTTGTAGATGCTATTGATGGCCCTATGCCACAAACACGCTTTGTAACCCAAAAAGCTTTCGAACAAGGCTTAAAGCCAATTGTTGTTATTAATAAGATTGACCGTCCAGGTTCGCGCCCTGATTGGGTAATGGATCAAATATTTGATCTGTTTGATAACTTAGGCGCAACCGATGAACAGTTAGATTTCCATGTGGTTTATGCCTCAGCACTAAACGGTATCGCTGGCCTTAGCGCTGATGATCTTGCTGATGATATGACCCCCCTGTTTGAAACCATCGTTGATGTTGTAGAGCCACCACAAGTCGATGCGGAAGCACCTTTCCGTATGCAAATTTCGAGCCTTGATTATAATAGCTTCGTTGGTGTTATTGGTATTGGCCGTATTGAACGTGGCCGCGTTAAAACAAACACACCGGTTACAGTTGTCGATAAAGAAGGCAATACTCGTAACGGCCGTATCTTAAAAATCATGGGTTATCATGGTCTAGATCGTGTTGATGTTGATGATGCACAAGCAGGCGATATCGTTTGTATTACTGGTATCGACTCTCTGAATATTTCAGATACCATCTGTGATCCTAACCATGTAGAAGCCTTGCCACCGCTAACTGTAGATGAGCCAACGGTTTCTATGACCTTCCAAGTAAATAACTCACCATTTGCTGGCCGTGAAGGTAAGTTCGTAACGTCACGTAATATTCGTGAGCGTTTAGAGCGTGAATTGATTCATAACGTAGCATTACGTGTTGAAGATACAGAATCAGCTGAGAAGTTCAAAGTATCTGGTCGTGGCGAGCTTCACTTATCAGTACTTATCGAAAACATGCGTCGTGAAGGCTTTGAGCTTGGTGTGTCACGTCCAGAAGTTATTGTTAAAGAAGTAGATGGTAAGCTACAAGAGCCGTATGAAAACGTTATTTTTGATGTAGAAGAACAGCATCAAGGCGCGATTATGGAGCAGGTAGGCCTACGTAAAGGCGAGATGACAGATATGCAATTAGACGGTAAAGGCCGTATGCGTATTGAAGCTGTTATGCCTGCACGTGGTCTTATTGGTTTCCGTTCTGAGTTCCTAACGTTGACTTCAGGTTCAGGTATCCTAACCTCTAGTTTCTCACATTATGGTCCACAGAAAATTGGTGAAGTTGGCGGCCGTACTAACGGTGTTCTAGTATCAATGGCCAACGGTGTTTGCCTAGGTTATGCACTATTTAACCTACAAAAACGCGGTAAACTATTTGCTGAGCCTCAGCTTGAAGTTTACGAAGGTATGATTGTTGGTCTGAACTCACGAAGTGATGACATGGTTGTTAACCCAACAACAGCTAAACAGTTAACCAACGTACGTGCCAGCGGTACTGACGAAGCGTTGACCTTAGTGCCTGCAATTAAGTTCACACTAGAACAAGCGCTTGAGTTTATCGAAGATGATGAATTGGTTGAAGTAACGCCTAAATCTATTCGTCTACGTAAAAAGTACTTAACTGAAAGTGAGCGTAAGCGTCACGGTCGTAGCAAAAAAGACAGCTAATTCGTTTTAAGTTCTCTGGGTTACTTTAAGTAAGGCAGAAAATGACAGGGTTAACATAGTGATACTATGTTAACCTTTTTTTTGTGTTAAATTGCATACCGCATTTATTATTATGTAATGATATGAATAAAATCATGTAGATTGCCTACAATAATAAGTTGTTACGGATTTAAGAAATTGTTAATATCTGTTCCCCAATTATTTAGTAAAGTTAGTGACCTGAATAACGCTACTTACCAAACTGTCGATAGTCAGGTCTATGGAGAAAATGTTCATGAGTATGGTGTCAGAGTTTAAAGAGTTTGCCCTAAAAGGCAATGTAATGGATTTAGCAGTGGGTGTAATCATTGGTGGCGCATTTGCTACGATTACCACATCATTGGTTGAAGATCTTATTATGCCAATCGTCGCCTTTATTTTCGGCGGTGAGATTAACTTTAAGAATATGTTTGTTGTGCTTGGCGATGCCCCTGAAGGTGTTGCTATGACTTATGATGCACTTAAAGAAGCCGGCGTACCTATCCTAGCTTATGGTAGTTTCATTACTGTTCTAATCAACTTCCTAATCCTTGCATTTATTATCTTTATGATGGTAAAAGGTATGAACTCTATGCGCCGCAAAGAAGAAATAGCAGAAGAGGCGGTAGAAGAGCCATCAGAAGAAGTATTATTACTTCGTGAAATTAGCGCGAAATTAAATAAATAAGTATTTTTAGCTAAACTAACCTGTTATTTGTTGCTATATAGCATATAAAAAAGAGACCCAATTGGGTCTCTTTTTTATGTGCGCTACGTTTATATAGCTATACAACTTTAATACTGTAACCGTTTACAGCATCATCAGTTATAAGGGCTGACATTGTGGGCAAAACGTACTGGCACGACCGGTAATGGTCACTTTATCAATAGGTGTATCACAGTGGGGGCAGGGCTGTTTATACTTTCCATAGACATCTAAAGTCTGCTGAAAGTAACCGGTAGTCCCACTGGCAACCGTGAAGTCTTTAAGCGTAGAGCCCCCTTTTTCGATAGAGCTTTTTAGTATCGCGCGTATATGCTCAGATAAGGTCGCGAGCTGCTGCTGGGTTAGAAGATGGGCTGGTGTACTGGGATGAATACCAGATAAAAATAGACTTTCTGTGGCGTAGATATTACCCACACCCACCACAAACACCTGATCCATAATCACTGCTTTAATCGGGCGAGTAATCGGTTTCAATGCTGGTTTGGCAGAGGTTTTACGGTTTGTATTATCTTCAATACGATGGATACGATTATATAAGTAATCACCGGTAAACTCAGCTTCTAGGGGTTCAGCGCCTAGATGGTTAAATAGCTTGTCAGCGTAGTCATCAAACCATAGAATGGCGCCAAAGCGACGAGGATCATGGTAATGCAGCTGAATATACTGATGTTCATCACTGGCATCCAAGGATTGAGCACAAAAATGAATAATCAAGTGATCATGCTTACGCTTAGGCGTCCCTTCAGGGAATTGCTGTAAGCTACCCGACATTCCAAGATGTACGATAAGCGATAAAGTATCTGAAAACGCATTGCTATTAACTGACTCTGGGTCACGTACAAAGTCTAGAATCAAGTATTTAGCACGTCGTTTTACTTGCAACAATGTATGGTCTTTTAGCTTGCCAATATCGTCAGGGATGGGCCAACGCAGCTTTGGTTGAAAGACTTGTACATCGCTGACTGTTTTGTATAGTAAAGGGTCTAAACTGTTTTTGGTGGTTTCGACTTCTGGTAATTCAGGCATGATACCTCTTGTTGTTAAACGGCTCGTCTGGCATGTAGAATACCCGGTTGCTGCTCAAGTTTTGCCAATAATTTAGACAGTTGAGACAGCCCCGTGACTTCGAGCTTAAACTTTAATCGGGCGATATTATCATCGTCACTATTGGTATCGACACCGCGAATATTCACATCTTCTTTGTCAATCACCTGAGTCAAGTCACGCAATAAACCGCGTCTGTCGTAAGCTTCAATGATAATCTCAACCGGCTGATAGCTGGTCTGCTGCGATACCCAAGAGGCCGGAATTTGACGTTCAGGTTCGCGCTCAATCAAGCGTGCATACTCAGCACAGCCGCGATTGTGAATTGAGACGCCACTACTTTGAGTAATGAATCCGGCAATAGGCTCACCATAAATAGGCTGACAGCAGTTGGCAAAGCGCATTTCAATGTTATCTAGACCATCAATGCTGATTTTATAAGCATCTAGCTTGCCGGTGACTTTAGGATGTACGCTCGGCGTGTATTCTTGCTCTTCTTTATCGGTAACAAGATCAAGCTCACGTGAGATATGGCCTGTTAGCTGGTGGATACCAATATCACCAGTGACCAAGCCGACCAAAATATCGTCAGCAGAGTTCACGTTATTAAAGTGCTTAATATAGTCTTTAAGGTTAATACTATTAGGATGTAATGATAGGCGTGTCAGCTCTTTGGCGAGCATTTGCTTACCAATCTCAAGGTTCTTATCTCGGTCTTGCTTATTAAACCATTGACGTAGCTTCGAACGAGCACGGTTGGTATGAATATAACCCAAAGAGGGTACCAACCAATCTCTATTAGGCTCACGAGAAGACTTGGTAATAATCTCTACTTGCTCGCCAGTTTTGAGCTGATAGGTTAGGGGTACATAGCGCTGATTAACGCGAGCTGCCTGCGCTCGGTTACCCACTTGGGTATGTACATAGTAAGCAAAATCAAGAACGGTGGCACCTTTAGGCAGCTCAGTAATATCTCCATCACGGCTGAACACATAAATGTGCTCAAGCTCATTGAAATCGACCAGTTGCTCTTCTTCATCAGGCTCTTGGTCTAAATCATCCTGCAGTCCTGCAAGCTCTAGATTCTTATTATTGGCATCACTACCAGCAAGCAGTAATTGACGTAAGGAGTTTATCTTTTGGCTAAGATAAGCGTCCTGCTTATTCTTACCACCTTCTTTATAATTCACGTGCGCACACATACCAAGCTCTGCTTCAAAGTGCATTTGGTGGGTGCGAATTTGAATCTCTAATGACTTATGTTCGGCAATGACGGCGGTATGTAGCGAGCGATAACCGTTCGACTTTGGATTGGTAATATAGTCGTCGAACTGCTCAGGAATATGGCGCCACATACCATGTACCAAACCTAGGGTATGGTAACACTCAGCCTGTGTATCAACGAGTACCCGCAGCGCTCGTATATCATAAAGCTGACCAAAAGATAAGCCTTTAAGCTTCATTTTACGATAAATGGAATAGATATGTTTGACGCGCCCAGAAACCACACCTTTAATGCCGGCTTCTTTTAAAGCCTCTTCAAGCTGCTTCTGTACACGCTCGATGTATTCTTCGCGCTCGCTGCGCTTCTCAGATAAAAGCTTAGCAATCTCTTTATAGCGATCAGGCGCTAAGTAACGGAAAGCTAAATCTTCAAGCTCCCATTTAATTTGTGCAATACCCAGACGGTGTGCAAGAGGGGCATAGATGGTCATGACCTCACGCGCCACACGTTGCTGGCGCTCGACACTGGCGTAAGACAGCTCACGCATGGCGAAGGTACGCTCGGCAAGCTTAATAAGTACCACACGCACGTCGTTGGTCATAGATATAAGCATGCTGTAGATGTTAGACAATTGCTCACGCTGATTGTTCGCAAAGTGATCTTCTAAGCGCTTGTTGCTCTCAATGGTTTCAGAAAGCTGCCCCATTGCGAGCGCATCTTTAACTAAGGTGGCGACCTCTTTACCAAAGTTCTCCTCAATCTGCTCATTAGAGATAAGTGTGGTACGTGCAGCACGATATAACATGGCAGCAGTCAGCGCATTTTCATCTTGGTATAGATAGGTCAGTATATCGGTCATGCCGATACCTGTCATATAGGCGCTAGAGCGATTGTCCTTATCTTCTGTAAGACTTGACTGAGTGCCAATTAAATTACAGGCCTTTGCTAAATCAGGCAACTCATCGATATTGACACGATTGGCCACCGCTTTTAACCAAGCTGGCAAGTCAATAATAGTATTATCAGCAAGAACAGTGTTTCTCTTAAGCTCATCACTAGGCGCCGCTGAGTCTGAAGACTGCGGGTTGGCTAGATTATTTTCAGAAGGCGTCGGGGTGCTTTTAGAAAAAGTAAGTGTGTCGAGTTCAAGGTTATTTGGATGAATGAGGTCATTCAGCGGTAATAGCTCACTACTGATGGAACGATCCATCGCCGTCATGAGTTTGGAGGTGGTCAGCTGCTTTTTGAGGTCTTCATTCAGCATCTCAAAAGAGGGTCGGGCAGGGTTGTAATACCCATGTTGCTGCTGAGCAATCATTTGGGCAGCAAGGGAGGCGCTGTCTTCTTGTGTTGTCTGACCGTCAATAAGGGGTAACCCTTCACGAACCTTTACCAAATTTTCCTCCCTCAAAATCCGTCTGGCAACCCACAAAGTGTACGTCGCTCTATAACTATTCTATTACTTAATTATTATCTTATTTATAAATAAAAATTCAAGGCGCACTGTGTGAGCAGCTGTAAGGAGATGGTAACAATAAAAACTCCCTAAAGCCGCTCTCTGTCCGATGTTTAAATGTGTTCAGGATAATATAACTGCTTAAGTTGGACCTAAGTTAAAACGGTCTAAGTTAGAACGGTCTAAGCTAATGCCACTTTTTCAAAACGAGCAATCGATTCAACATGACCGGTATGACAGAACATATCCATTACACCAGCATCTGTGAGTCGATAGCCTTGTTCGATAAGTGCTTTGGTATCGCGGGCAAGCGTGGCAGGATTACAAGATACATAGACAATGCGCTGAGCATCAAATCTTGGTAAATACTGCATGACTTCCCAAGCGCCAGAGCGTGGTGGATCAATTAAAATCGCATCAAAACCCTGCTGCGCCCAAGGTTGGTCGCTGAAATCTTGCGTTAAGTCTTGGTTATAAAACTCCGTATTAGTGATGCCATTTCGCTTAGCATTATCAGAGGCACGTGCCGTCATCGCATCTGAGCCTTCGACACCTATCGCCAGACCTTGCGTACCATCTTTACCGCCAACAAGACGAGCAAGAGGTAAACTGAAGTTGCCAAGGCCACTAAATAGATCTAAAACACGCTCTCCTGATTTTAAATCTAGCAAATCACATGCCAACTTAGTCATCTTACGGTTTACCGATAAATTCACTTGGGTAAAGTCAGTAGGAATAAACTCGTAGGTTAAATTAAACTCAGGTAACTTATAATACAAACGACCGAATTTCTCGCTAATATCGTCACCTTCATGTAAAGCAATACGTTTAATACTGTCAGGACCTTTAGATTGCAGGTATAGCTGCCAATGACGTGCTTTAAAAAACTCTTTTAGTTTGTCGATATCAGCATCCGAGAGTGGCTCAAGATGGCGTAATATTAGGGCAACCGGTTGATCGCCATCAGGCAGATCAGGCTGTGACTCACCCATTGCAAGCTCAATCTGGGCGATATGAGCACGGGCCTCTAGCGAGCTGATTAACGCTTTTAGATTCTCAAGCTCAAAGCCAATACGCTCATCGAGAATATGACACTCGTTTAGCTCAGCTAGGAAGTTGCTGTTGCGCTCACGGAAACCTACTAGGGCGGTTTCTTTTTTGGCGACATAACGCACACCCATACGCGCTTTAGTTCGATAACCCAAGCGATCGCCAATCACAGGCGCAAGCCAGTTATCAGGCTGGACACCAGCTTGATGGTCTAATAGTTCAGCCAATACGGTTTGTTTAAATGCAATCTGACCATCTGGTTGCCAATGCTGCAAGCTACAGCCACCGCAAACACCAAAATGAGGGCAGGGCGGTGTTTGGCGTTCTGGATGTGGATTGGCTAATATCTCAATCGCATCGCCTTCTTCAAAGCTTTTGCGGCTATTGGTTAAGCGCACGTTGACTGATTCATTTGGCAGGGCAAAGCTGACAAAAACCTTCTTGCCATGCTTGTCTTCCGTGTGACCGTCGTCCACCCCAAATTCATTGCCATAAACAGCTACGCCGCGGCCGTCATGAGATAAGCCGTCTACTTTAAATGGCAGGGGTGGCGCTTCTTTTAGACGACGACGTACACGTGAGCTTGGTTTCGATAGCTTTTTGCTTGGCGCTGCGGCAAGAGCTGATTTGCCTGTATTCTCCGGCGTGTTCTCTGCTTTGTTTTGTGAGGTGTTCATTGTATCGGTGGGCTGCATAAACCTGCCTATCTATTAAATGTACATGAAAATGGGGTTTGAATTAGGATAGATTTTAGCACAGGGGATTGTTTAATGAGCTATAAATATTAAAAAGGCACCCTATGGATGCCTTTACTCTTATACCTTTTATCTAGGCTTAAATTAAGTACGAGGTTTATATCTACGAATATAAATACTGCGAAAGAACGGTACAAATACCATTAATATTGATAAGGACCATAGTGCTAAAGTGATGGGGCTACTCCATAATATCCCTAATTCACCTTGAGAAATGGATAATGCACGTCTCAAGTTAGATTCCATTAACTCTCCCAGAACATAACCTAAAATTAGAGCAGATAGAGGGAAATTTAACTTTCTTAAAAAATAACCAAAAACACCAAGAGCTACCATAAAAATTAAGTCGAAGGTAGTGCTATGAATTGAATAGACACCCACAAAACTAATGGCTGCGATGGCAGGTAAAAGCATATAACTTGGAATATTTAACAGTTTTGCGAAAAAGCCTACTAAGGGTATGTTTAATACTAATAAGATAATATTGCATATAAATAGAGAGGCAATTAAACCCCATACAATGTCAGGTTGCTCAGCAAACAATTGAGGACCAGGTGTAATATTGTAAAGGGTAAGAGCTCCCATCATTACTGCAGTGGTCCCAGAACCAGGTACGCCCAACGTTAACATTGGAATGAAAGAGCCACATGCAGAAGCATTGTTCGCAGCCTCTGGTGCAGCAACCCCTCTCAAATCGCCCTCTCCAAAAGTACCACTTTTACCCGCTATTTTTCTTTCACTAGCGTAAGTCATAGCACTTGCGATAGTAGCACCAGCCCCCGGTAAGATACCTACGATAAAACCCATTAATCCGCTGCGTAACATCGTTGCAAAGCTAAACATAAACTCTTTAAAGTTTAATAAACTCCGTTTGCCTTGTTCAATAACTTTATGCCCAGTCGTAGTTCTCTCTAATAGTATAAGTATCTCACTAACACTAAAAAAACCAATAACAATGGTGGTGAATTGTATACCATCTGAAAGATGAACTGAATCAAAAGTGAATCGATAGATACCAGTTACTGCATCAACTCCAACTGTTGCTAAGCCTAAACCTATCAAGGCTGAAATAGCAGTTTTAATAGGTTGATCCCCGACAAGCCCGCTTAAACAAGTAATAGCAAATACCATTAGTACAAAATATTCAGCAGGACCAAAAGATACGGCCCATTTTGCTAGTAGTGGTGCAAATAAGACAACGCCTATAGTGGCAATAGTTGCACCTACAAATGAACTAACCGCAGATAAGGATAATGCAATACCTGCTTTACCTTGTCGGGCCATAGGATAGCCATCTAGGGTAGACATAATGGCGCCTGCATCACCAGGAACATTAATTAAGATTGCAGAAATTCGACCACCATACTCACATCCTAAGTAAACAGCTGCTAATAAAATGAGAGCACTTTCTGGGGGTAGACCTAAGGCATAAGCAAATGGCAGCAATATTGCAACACCATTTATAGGACCCAATCCTGGTAACATACCTACGATGGTACCTAAAAATGCGCCTATAAAAGCGATAAGTAGGTTTTTAGGGGTCATTGCAATGGCGAAACCATGCATTAAAAAGTCAAAAGTTTCCATAAATTTAACCCCTTATGCCTGATAAAAACCCGAGTGGTAACTTAACATCTAAAAATATATCGAATAGGATATATAAAAAGACACTAAGAATTGCAGAGAATACAAAGCTTTTAACAGGGTTGCCTCCAAATAGAATACCTACGGCGAAAGACATTAGGGTGGTTGCTATAGGAAATCCAAGGGTCTCGAAAAATAAACCATAAATAATTAAAGCTATTACACATAGAATTAAGTTCCGAATAATAGCTGGATTGAAATTCAGGTCTATTTGTTTGGTAAACCTTGAGGGTCTTAATGCAACAATAAATAAGCCCAATGCAAGAAGCGAGAAGATTAATATTGGATAAGGTCTAGGTCCTATTGGATCGTAAGCAATTGGTGCCGTATAGCCTATTGCTAAATATATTAGCCATAGACTGATAGCTCCTAAAAGACCAGAGAAAAGACGCTCCATTGTCATAATTTCATTCCTAAAGCTTGAAAGTAAGAAAGTTGGAAAAGGTATTTAAACCAACTCTTACCATTCTAGAGATTAATTATTGCTCAATAAGATTGAATTGAGAGGATAATTCTCTAAGCTCTCCAGTACGTTTATATACGTATTGTTCTAATTCTTCACCCGTCATAGAGAAAGGTAATAATTCTCTTTGCTCACGGATTTCAGCAAACTTAGGGTCAGCTAACATTTTATCAAAGCTATTTTTCCACCAATTATAAGCTTCTTCACTTACATCTGGCCCCATATAGAAACCGCGAATAACTGGCCATACTACGTCATAGCCTTGTTCTTTAGCGGTTGGAATATCTGCCATATTACCCTCTAGTCTTTCGTCTGAAAAGACTGCTAAAACACGAAGCTTTCCAGCATTAACTTGAGGCATTACTTCTGCTATACCAGAGCTGACGGCAGTAATATGTCCACCAAGTACAGCAGTTATAGCCTCTCCACCACCTTCCATGGCGACATAGGTCATACTACTAGGATCAACGCCTACTGTTTTAGCGAACATAGCGGTTTGGAGCCAGTCTTGTCCACCAACACTACCACCCGCACCAAAACTCACTGATTTAGGATCGGTGTTTAGCGCTTTGGCTAAGTCTTCGAGGTTTTTAATTGGCGAATCGGCACTTACGGCAACGGCACCATAATCAGTACCAACTGCGGCCAACCATTTGACATCCTGTTCGGTATACTTTCCAAATTTACCTTGCGAAAGGTTTAGTATTGAACCTGTTGAGAAAGCAATAATGGCATCATTGTTTTCACGATCATTGCTGACAATTTTATTATAGGCAACTGCTCCCACGCCACCAGGCATATAAGTAACCCGCATTGGCTTTTCAAGTAGTCCAGTTTCTTTTAAGCCAGACTGAGCAAGTTTACAGGTTAAGTCAAAGCCACCGCCAGGTTTAGCTGGGGCTATACATTCAGGGCGAGAGGGTTCTCCAATAGGATCAGTAGAAGTTGAGGTTGAGGTTGAGGTTGATTCAGAAGGGTTGTTACAAGCAGTTATTGATAGAATTGATAGTCCAATAGCTAAATAAGATAGTTTTTTCACACTAAATTCCTTTTTTGTGTTTTTTATCACTTAATGACTACTAATAAATCGAAGAGTCATCAATAATGTTATAGATTTTAAAACGGGTTGGTTCAACTTGGTAAGTTGATGCTCATAAGATGAAAAATTACTCATGAATAGACTATGAAGCATCCATGCTATAGCTCACAGATAATGCAACAAAAATTAGAAAAACTCAATACTTCTTTATAAATTTTCTAATCTAGTCATATATTATCTATAGGTTAATACTTTAGGTATCCTGCCAACACGCCGAAAACTCTTGATGGCGCACACTGCCATCTTTTTCTAGTTTGGACGTTAAATAACTTCGAGTTTCCGCTTGCCACGCCTCAAAGTCACTAGAGGATAGTTTACCGCTTAGACGTTGCCAACGTAAATAAATCAACCATGTATTGAGTACATCTGATTCACAATAAATAGCCAATTTATGCCACTGTTCTTGCTGCACTAAATCGCCGACCATACTACCATCAATATCGGTTTTACCAGGCAGGCCATATAAGCTTGCAACTACGTGCATGGCTTCTCTGTGGCTTGCGCCGTATTGACTAAAGCGGTCCATCAAATCCAGATGTCTGCTTTGATAGCGATTAACATAGTTATCAAAGCGCATACTATTAATTCGGTTACCCTCTTCAAATAACAATGGCACGCTTAAATCATACTGCATTGCCCGATATATCAGCACTGGAATATCAAAGCCAGAACCATTCCAGCTCACTAGTTGAGGGAGGTTGTTAATATCCTTAAAGGCTCTAAAAAAGGTCTGGATAATCTCTTTTTCACTTTTTGTTTCACCGGTCAATGAAAACAAAGAGAACTGACCGTCTTTAATATATAGCATAGAAATGCAGACGATACGCTGCAATGGCAGACGCATAAAGGTATGACCTGACTCTTGCAGACGTAAGTTGTTTAATGCCGTCAGCGTGTCTTCATCGTTAAGCTTTGCTAGTTGCGAATAGACTTGGCGCGCCCCGTCTAAATCGGCAACGGTCTCGATATCAAAAACCAAAAGCGGCGTATTAGGAAAATCTGTCATCATATCTAAACCATGCTATAGACGATTATCAAGCGAATGAACAGTAGTCATGACTCAGCCATAACCACGACAAAGTTAAACTTTTAAAAAGGTATTACTCAGCAGTAAACAAACCTGTCGATAAGTAGCGATCACCGCGGTCACAAACGATAAAGGCAACGACTGCATCCGGCTGACTGTGTTGGATTTCAGCAGCAACTTGCAGCGCAGCCCAAGTAGCGGCACCAGAGGATACACCGGCCAAAATACCTTCGGTACGGGCCAGTTTACGCATGTATTCCTCTGCTATATGCTGATTGATATCAATAACACGGTCTACCACACTGGCATCAAAAATCTCTGGCTTATACGCTTCAGGCCAGCGGCGAATACCTGCAATAGATGCTTCTTCATCGGGTTGTAGGCCAATTACTTGGATATCTGGGTTTTGTTCTTTCAAATATTTACCAGTGCCTGAAATAGTGCCTGTGGTGCCCATTGAGCTAATGAAATGGGTAATGCGGCCTTGAGTCTGGCGCCATAATTCTGGGCCAGTTGTTTCATAGTGAGCAGCACTATTATCTGGGTTTGAGAACTGATTAAGCACAATGCCTTTGCCTTCTGCCTGCAATTGCAGTGCTTGATCGCGTGCCGCTTCTATACCTTCGTCGACTTCAATTAATGTCGCACCGTAAGCGGCCATCGCATCTTTACGCTCTTGAGTCGAATTAGTTGGCATTAGCAATATCATCTCATAACCACGCATTGCGGCAACCATGGCCAATGCGATACCGGTATTACCGCTGGTGGCCTCAATCAAGGTGTCACCTGGCTTGATATCACCACGTTTTTCGGCCTGCATAATCATATTAAAAGCAGGACGGTCTTTTACCGAACTGGCAGGGTTGTTGCCCTCAAGCTTGGCCAAAACTTGTACCTGACCGCTGATATCTTCAAGCTTTGGCAAACGCTGTAATGCGACTAATGGCGTGTTGCCAACACAATGCGATAAAGTAGTGACTTGTTCGATGAAATTAACCGGAAGTTGAGTTGATTTTGACATAAAAGCTCTCAGTTCAAAAAGGTAAGTGTGGGTTATATAGAATATCAATGTGGAGGATTATAGCATTTTGACACTCAGCAAGTTATCTGCAATAGGTCGAAAAACTGTTACACTTAACAGCTGGTGCTTTAGTCTCTATTGACCGCTGATGACTACGGCTAAACCTGCCCGTTTTCCTTTCTCATTTTACTATTATAAAAGTTTAAACCATGCGAAAAAAAATACTCGATTTTAGTAGTGCCTACGCTCAGCTTATTTTGATGGTGTTTTCACCCATTGTATTACTGGCAGCGGTGGGCGCGTATTTGGTTGAAAAGGAATCGAGTAAAGCCATTGAGTCTGAGCAGCGTACTTTAGCGACGGCGGCTTTGATTCGTTATGAGCCTATGGTAAAACAAATCTTGCCGGTGATTTTGAACAGTCAAGGCATCGGCGATATCCAAAGTAATTGGGAAGTTGACCCAGAGTTATCAGCTTCGGCTCAAAATAGCTTACCCGCTCTATCTCAAAGGTCTAATAACTCTAATACATCAAGCGATATACCACAAAATACGGATGATAATACTGAGCGTACTGACCGCGATGAGTTAGAAGTTGAGGATCAAAGCACACCCAATAATACAGGCGCCAGCTCACTAAACCTGTCTTTAAATAACACGCTTGCTGACAATCAAGTCATTGAGGAGAATTTGCATTCTTTAGACGATGTGCAAAAACGTATTAGCTTTATCTTATCTTCAATGAATAACAATCAACATATTCAGCGCGTGGCCGTGGTGGATGCCAAGGGTAATTTAGTGGCTTCATCAGGTGATCAAAATGCCATGTCGTGGGCGGTTATTATCAATCAAGAAGCGGCAGATGCTTATGGCTTTATTGAGGGCGTGCCGACATCAGCAGGCACCGCCTATGGTCATCTCTTAGGAGAGTATGAGGGCACTAAGTATTGGCTATTTGTCGATATGGACAATGAGCCATTAACCATTGCTCAGCTAAAGGTGTGGCTAGGACTTGGGGTAACCGGTTTATTTACCTTATTGATTTTGTTATTGAGTTTAAATATCTATGCTAAACGCTGGATTGCGCCAATTTATGACTTGCGCCTACATCTGCAGCAAATTACACCAGAGAATATGTATCAGCCGGTCAATACCGATTCGCGCGGTGAGCTAAATCAGTTGCAGCAGGATTTAATGAAAGCATTGCGCCGGCTGTATAGCGATTTTCAAGAATTAAAAGACCACTCTGATCAGACCGAAGATGACTTACGTGATGCGTTCGATGAGATGGAGATGCAAAACATCTTTATTCGTGAAGCACGGGATCAGGCGATATCCAGTAGCCAAGCCAAGTCTGCCTTTTTGGCCAATATCAGTCATGAACTGCGCACCCCGTTAAACAGTATCGACGGCTTTATTAATCTGCTGGCACGTCATGGTGAGCTTACGGCCGAGCAAGACTTATATGTACAAACCATTCGTAAATCATCGGCGCATTTATTGGCGCTGGTCAATGACGTGCTGGACTTCTCGAAAATTGAAGCGGGCAAACTGGTCCTCGATAAGCATGAATTTAGCTTGTATTCGGCCATTTATGATGTGATGGATATGCTATCGCCGCTTGCTGCTGAGAAGGGCTTACGCATGGCGGTGATGTACTATAACGATGTACCAAATACCATTATTGGTGATGCGCTACGCGTTAAGCAGGTGTTGACCAATTTGGTAGGTAATGCCATTAAATTCACAGATGTGGGTGAAGTGGTGGTGCGTGTTGGCATCGATGAAGTAGAGACCCTTGACAATGCCTATATTATCGACAGTGAGTCAGATGCAGATAATGCGCAGCAAGGCAGTAAACGCAGCTCAAACAACAAAGCTAAGTCTGGCGGCATGATTCATATTGCCATTCAAGACACAGGACATGGTATTTCCGAGAAAGCTAAGACTCAGCTGTTTAAAAGCTTTAGCCAAGGCGACCCATCGATTACCCGTCAATATGGTGGTACAGGGCTGGGCTTGGTAATCTCTAAGCAATTGACTCGATTGATGGGCGGTAAAATTGGCTTTTATGACAATGACAGCGAACGAGATAACGAACAGATGTCTTTGTCAGAATCAGGGATTGCCAGTAGCGGTTTAAACAGCAATCCTATGGGCAAAGCTGCGCTGCGTTCTGGGGCAACTTTCTGGTTTAGCATTCCGGCTCATGTCGAGATGGATGTGCCTGACGATATCGAGTTTGGTGCCAGTTTTGATAGCATCGATAACGAAGAAAAGGTGCAATTGCCGGTATTGTGCCCATTTGCTCAAGCGGACGGTAACGGTGATACGCCGTTTGAAATGCTAGTTTGGATTAATCACGCCTCTAGCATGCAGGTATTTATGGCGGCAGTCAGACCACTGAGCATTAATGTGACTATAGCACGCTCACTGGCCGGTGCGCTTGAAAAATTAAAAGAGGGTGGCAACCGTTGGGATTGGGTTATTATTGATGGCGGAAACAGTGAGGCACGTGAGGACAGAGCCGCTTTATTAAAACAAATTCGCCTGCATTATCAAGGTAAATTGGCCATTTTTGGTTATCAGGTTGCACTAGATGCACTGCTATTAGAGCGTTATAAAGCGCTTGGATTGTACCAACCTTTAGACAAGCGACAGCTATATCGTATGCTCGATACGCGTACGGCCAGTATGTCGACCATGGTGGCATCCCCAACGTGGCAAGGAACGACAGTATTAGCCGTTGATGATCACTTGCCGAACTTATTGGTATTAGATGCCCTATTAAGTGAGCTTGGTATTAAGGTGGTGACGGCCAGTAGCGGCTATGATGCGGTGGATATTATTAGCCGGCAGGTCATGTCTGAGACTTATCAATTATCGAATAGGGCTAATCCGAGTAGTATAGACAGTGCCATAGATTTAGATAATAAGGCGCTAGATAAAAAAGGCCGTATTGATCTGGTGTTCATGGATGTGCAAATGCCGCGTATGTCTGGCGATGAAGCGGCCAAAAAGATACGTCAGCTAGAAGAAGAGGCAAAACGCAGTCACAAAGCGTATCAAAAGCATTTGCCGATTATTGCCTTAACCGCACATGGCCTTGCCGATGGTAAAGACACACTTATCTCTGCCGGTATTGATGATTATGTGGGTAAACCGATTAGTCGTCCGCAATTATTGCAAATCCTTCAGCGCTGGCTTGGTAAAGGTGGCGAGGCGCCAACCCGTGCGTCAGCAAATAAGTCGCCGAATATTGCGACAGGATTGACTAAGCCTGAGCCGCAAACTCATTCAGCGAATACGGTTAACAGTGAGGGTAATATAAAGTCTCATGATGAATTACCTGTGGTCGATTGGAAAGATGCCTTGGTGCGTTCTGCAAATAAACCAGATTTGGCCAAGCAGCTACTAGTTATGATGCAAGCGTCTGTGCCAGAAGAGATTCATGCGTTAGAGGCTGCGTGGGAGATGCGAGACCGTGAAGAACTGGCTCAAATATCGCACCGTATTTTGGGTGCCAGTCGCTATTCGGGGGTACCGCAAATCCGTCAAGCCAGCCAAGACTTTGAAGATAAATGTTTACTGAATGTGCAGCATACGATTCCGTCGCAGTTTGAGATGTTAGAGAATTATTATGAGCGTCTAATCAGCAGTCTTAAAACGTTGCAGACGCTAGATTTAGAGCATTACATTGAAGAGCAAATGCAGGCGAATGATGCAAAAACGCTCAGTGAAAATGACATGACATGGAAAATGATTTAGCCCCTTTGATTCAGTCGTTTAATCCCTATTTGTCGATGGCTTAGCGCTAAATTTGTTTAGAAAATACTATTTAAAAAGGTCATATTTAGAAAAACGTTTATTACCCTTATTTTACTTATATAAAGAGGTCAGTTATGTCAGCCATTACTCGTAAAAGCTATCCACTATTAGCGCTTAGTGAACAAGATAATATCTTAACGATTACTCTAAACCGTCCAAACAAAAAGAACGCCATGAGCATTCAGATGATGCGTGAGCTGATTGATGTGGCTGAGCGTCTTAAAAAGGATCGCAGTATTCGTGCGATTATTATTAACGGTGCGGGCGATGCATTTTGTGCAGGGATTGACTTGGGTGATTTAAACAATCCAAAGAATGCATTGATGGGTCTGTATGAATTGGTCAAACCGAAGCAAAGCATTTTTCAGCGCGTTTGCCTCGTATGGCGAGAAGTACCGATGCCGGTTATTATCGCCACGCACGGCTACTGTATTGGTGCCGGCATGCAGCTAGCACTGGGCTGTGATATTCGGATTACCACGGCTGATTGTCAGATGGCAATTATGGAAGCCAAATGGGGCTTAGTGCCTGATATGGGACTGACACAGTCGGCGCTACATGTGGTGCGTGCTGACGTGTTAAAAGAGTTGACCATGACCGCGCGTATGATTGATGGCAAACGAGCGCAAGAGCTCGGTGTCTTTACTCATGTGGATGACGCGCCTTACGAGCGGGCACAAGCCTTGGCGGCCGAAATTGCCACACGCTCGCCAGATGCAGTACTCGCTGGCAAACGTGTCATCAACCGCATGACCAAGCAAAGCCGAGTGGCTCTATACAATGAGAAGGTGTGGCAATTAAAGCTGATGGCAGGGGGCAAAAACCGTAAACTTGCCATCAAAAAAGCTAAAGACAGCAGCGTGGCGTTCTTAAAGCGTCAATTTAAATAGTCGAGTCATATAGCGAGTTAAGTAGACAAGCGCATCCTTAAGTTATCATTAGGTACAGTGTGCGTAATTTTAGTTGAATAGACGGGGTGTAAGGGTAGGTAAGTTGTCATAAATTGGTTATCATGTAATTCTGATTTTGCTTAACCCTTCATCCTTAACAGCGCGTACCGTCCACTTGATATCTTGCACTTGATGTCTTGATGAGGTGTTTTGGTGCAGTACATTATCTTAATCCGCTGTTAACCGAATATCTTAGCCTACATTGGCAGTCTACCCCATTTACTGAACATTGTTTGAATAGCCTAGCTAATAGAATACTATTGGCTATTAAGAGGTCGGCTCCCAGCTCCTCTTAAATGGTCTTAATCTATCCAAATCAACCGCTTATAGCTTGATCGAAAGCCTAGGCAGAGAGAAGAGTAAAGCAAACCAATATTTATTTAATAAGCGTTCATAACGAATAATCATAACTGAATCTATAGAAATAAATAAGCACTCACCCCATTGGGTGAGGATGCTTTTCTTAAATTGTTAGGTGTGCGTATCTTTTATGTCAAATAATTCAACTCATCACAACACTCATTCCAGCGACCAAAAGTTACCGGTCGCTTGGATTATGATGCTTGGACTGATTGTTGCCATCGGTCCTTTATCTATTGATATGTATTTACCGGCGCTGCCGCGTATGGCAGATGACTTCGGTGTCAGTACCGCTCAAATTGCAAACTCTGTACCTGCATATTTTGCTGGTCTGGTATTTGGCCAATTGGTTTATGGGCCACTAAGTGATCGGGTCGGCCGAGTAAAGCCGCTGTATTTTGGGATGACGTTATATGTTATCGCCTCGCTCATTTGTGCCACCACAAACAATGAATATGTACTGTTTGCGGCGCGAACACTACAAGCCTTAGGGGCATGTGTTGGTGCTGTGGTTACCCGTGCGGCGATTCGAGATACATTGCCACCAAAGCAAATGGCAAAAGCGTTTTCGATCATGGTATTGGTCATGGGCTTAGCACCAATTTTGGCACCATCACTGGGTGCAGCCTTTTTGACTTTCTTTAGCTGGCACGCAATTTTTTGGTTCTTAGCCAGTTTTGGCATCCTAAACCTGTTACTAACTAAGTTCTTCTTTAAAGAGACCTTAACCGAAGAGAACCGTAGCCATCGTCCGTTTAATACCATTATTAGTCAATATATCGACTTATTAAAAGATGCCTCATTCGGCTTTCCGGCCATTGGCGGCGGTATGTTGATGGGGTCGATGTTTGTTTATATTAGTGCGGCGCCTGAGCTATTAATGGACGGGTACGGATTAACCGAAAGCCAGTTTAGTTTGATATTCGGTATGAATGCGGCAGGCTTTGTTATCCTCACTCAGGTCAACCAATTCTTGACCAATCGCTTCCGTCTCATCTCGTTATTGCGCTTTGGTGCATTATTACAGGTTACTGCGGCGACAGGTTTGCTAATATTGGGTGTTTTATTTGGTTCAGGAGCATGGCTACCACTGGTATTAACCTGTATCTTCTTTTGTATTGCAGGTCTAGGTTTAACGCAGCCAAACGCCTCAGCCATTGCTTTAGCATTCCAAAAACACCGTGCTGGTATGGCCAGTGCGCTTCAAGGCTCATTAATGTTCTGTGTGGGTATTTTCGGCGGACTTTTACTAAATATGTTCCCAGTAAATCCAGTATTTAAGCTTGGTGCGACCATGTTCTTATTAATGTGTTTGGGCACCTTCTTAATCTTTAAAATCGATGGTAAGTTAAATCTAGACAATGCCGATTAAACGGACTGGATGAATCATTATCCTGATATTTTTATCAATAAAAAGCGCTGCAAATAGGCAGCGCTTTTTTGGTCTAGTAAATTAGGGCGTGTGCAACATTCGCAAATTAGCACTGCTGATAGCTAAAATTGTTTCAGACTAGGCGTAAACCGTCGTTAATGTCTAGACCTTGATTAGGTTTGCAACAACGTCTGGGGCGATTTTAGCATGAGCCTCACTCGAGCACAGCTCTCGCCTTGCGAACGGGCAAAGCAGTGCTTTGCTTAATCCGTTCTCAGGGGCGGGACTCTTTTTTGCCAATATATTGCGAAATTGTCTAACTTAGAATGACTAAGCGTCAAAAATTTCACTGCATATTGACTAAAAAATAGTCGCCGCCAGTGCCATGGTCGAATGTTCCACACGCCCTATAGAAAGCTTACCAAATAGGTCTGAAATAAGGGCCATTCCAATAACGCGGACTGTAATAGCCGTAACGGCCGTAGCCATAACCCCAAGGATAGGGTGCGGCCAAATACTCTAGATCACGTTGGCGGATATAATAGTATCGGCCTTGATTATAAGCATCCTCTAACTTCTCAATACCTTCAAGCGGACAAACAGGTTGCCAGTCAAGGCCTTCACGTCCTAATTTATAGGCGTTCAATTCAGTGCAATAAGACTCTAAGCCTTGCTGACGGCCTTCTTCCCATAAAATGCGATTGGGCTCATTGCCAGAAACGCCGATGCATTCGCTAACGTGCTTGCCAAAATAGGCACCTGAGCGGCCTACAGCGCCATCAGCATAGCCAATCTCTTTCCAGTTGCCGCTCTGACATTGCTGCGCAGAAAGCGTCGGTGTGGTAGCACAGCCGCTAAGGGCCATCATCGCAAGTCCAATAAGACTGCTAGCTAAGGTAATGTGTTTCATGATTATCTGCCCTCGTCGTTTATTAAGCTTCTGTCATAAAGCCAAGCTTTTGAGCGTAAAGTATGGCGCTTAAAATAACGCTTACTCTAAAGTCTAACTCTGAATAGCCTATTTTTCTGTAAGCTTATATTGTATTTATTAGTTGTCATGCCGTCCATTTGCCAAGAGGCTTTGGTATGATAGGGTATCAATTTTACAAAGACAGCAAAGCAGCGGCTTACAGATTGGATAATAAAGCCCTTGTTTCTGGTTGTTTAGAGAAATTAATCAGTTTATTTTAAGCTATATTATTAAATAATATATTGAATTCAGATCCAATTAGACGTATATAAATAGTATAAATCATACATGGTCAGTAGAGTTTTTCAGTATTTCAACGATTATATGGGTAAACAGATATGAAGACCGTACTTGTAGCAAATCAAAAAGGCGGCTGTGGTAAGACCTCAGTCGCCATCACCCTTGCCGCTGCACTTGCTAATCAAGGGCAAACCGTAGCGCTAGCAGATGCAGACCCGCAAAAGTCGAGCTTACGCTGGCTTAAGCTGCGTCCAAGCGACGCCGCTAAGATATATTCAGTAGATTGGCATGATGAAGAGGATATAGGCGACTTACCTAAAAAGGTTGCCAAGAATCTGGGTAAAAAAGACTGGTTGATTATCGATGCACCTGGTTCGGTTAGTGCTGAGCGAGCGCAGTCTTTAATTAGTGAAGCAAAGGCGATTTTGATTCCGGTGCTACCCTCAATCTTTGATGCCGACAGTACCAAGCAGTTTTTGACTTCGATTCAAGATATAAAACGCATTCGTAAAGGTAAAGTTGATATCCATCTACTTGCTAATCGAGTTCGTCCGCAGAGTAGTACCAATCAGTCGCTACAAAGCTTCTTTCAAGAGATAGGACAGCCGCCGTTGGCTTGGCTTAGCGAAAGAACCTTATATCCGCAATTAGCCGAGCAAGGACTGAGTATCTTTGATCATACCCAAAAGCGCTACCGTGATGTGCAAGCCCAGTGGCAGCCGGTGATGGACGCTTTAATGCCCAAAGTTGCTAACAAATATGAGTCGCAATTAGCCGATGCCAATATCCCTGCCACACTAGAGAAATTAGCGACGGCAGATGATAAAAAATCAAAGTCGTCGGAACAAGATGATTCCACTTGGTACGAATAATGGTAAAATCTGAGCCTTTGTTGTAAAGGCTAATGCTTGCCACCTTATTTAAAGTCTGAATTTAGAGAGCCATTAGCCTAGATAATTTTACTGTAAACAATAACGGAAAACATATGGGTACTTGGATTGCAGTTGCCATCGGGCTGTTTGTATTGGGTAGTATGATGGCACTGAAGCCGAATGGGGTTGAGTTGCGGTTGGATAAGCTGCGGATGAGTGCCCGTAGATTAGAGCTTCACCCTAGGCTAATTTCGTGCCCTGAATGGATTCGTGGTCGTAATAATGAGTTTGGAAGCGGCATGATGGGGCAGTATGCGCTGGTCCTAGATGATATGAAGTTCCCAGAGACGCGTTATCAAGTGCTCGATGGACAGCTGCGCCCAGACAGTAGCGTCAAACCAGCCTCTGAGCAATCTCTAACAGAGCCGAGCGGACCTGTGGTTAATTACGATCTTGATGGGGAACCACTGGATTTACCCGATACTATTGCGCCTTTTGTAAAAGCGGTTTATAGCAAAGCCAATAGTCTAGTTGTCTTCTGGGATGACAGTGGTTATGTCAAGCCAAATACCAATCCGCATTATGATGCCAATCAGATAGAGCCCGACTTATTAGCCCTTAAATCAAGAATGCTAGATTGGGCGCAAAAACTCTCTTAATAGTATTGATTTTAAACACGATAAATAGTCATTCAATCATCATAATACGCACCTGCACTTGAAAAACACTGTTGACAGCGCAACTGTTAGCAGTGTAACGTCTATTCAATTTTGACCGTAATGTTGCTGTAAATAAGAGACAGCAATCACGATTACGGCGCACAAAACATAATTTATAAGAAAGATTAATTAGGATTTTAATATCAATGGCAAAAACCACTCGCAAGAAAACAACAGAGGCATCCACCGCTAGTGCCAAAGGCAAGTCACTGGTGATTGTGGAATCCCCTGCCAAAGCCAAGACCATTAATAAGTACCTAGGCGATGACTTTATTGTTCGCTCAAGTATTGGTCATGTACGCGACTTGCCGACCAGCAGTGGTGCAAAGAAAAAAGCCACGGCAGCGGATGAAAAATTAAGCAAAGAAGAAAAAGCGCAACAAGCTTTAGTACGCCGCATGGGTATTGACCCAGAGCACGGCTGGAAAGCGGTGTATGAAGTATTGCCTAACAAAACCAAAGTCATTAAAGAGCTCAAATCTCTGGCTAAAGATGCCGATAAGATTTATCTGGCAACGGATTTGGATAGAGAAGGAGAGGCGATCGCTTGGCACTTACGTGAAGTGATTGGCGGTGATGACAGCAAATATCAGCGTGTGGTCTTTAACGAGATTACCAAGTCTGCGATTCAAAATGCGTTTAAGCAGCCGGGTAAACTCGATATTGACCGTGTTAATGCGCAGCAAGCACGCCGCTTTTTAGACAGAGTAGTGGGCTTTATGGTATCGCCACTACTTTGGCAAAAGATTGCCCGTGGCCTATCTGCTGGCCGAGTACAATCGGTGGCAACACGTTTGGTGGTTGAGCGTGAGCGCGAAATTCGTGCCTTTATTCCAGAAGAGTATTGGCAGATTTATGCCGATACCACGATGAAAGGCAGCGATAATGCCAATGTTGCCGAAGATACGCCGATTCGTCTAGAAGCAGTCAAGCAAGATGGCAAAGTATTAAAGCTTGGTAATAAAGAGCAGACAGACGCGGTATTAGAGATATTAAAACCTGCAAAATATATCGTCAAAGAGCGTGAAGAGAAACCGACTCAGTCGAAGCCAGGTGCACCGTTTATTACCTCTACCCTGCAGCAAGCAGCCAGCACCCGTCTTGGCTTCCCTGTGAAAAAGACTATGATGCTTGCTCAGCGCCTATATGAAGCGGGTCACATCACCTACATGCGTACTGACTCGACTTTCTTGTCAGCGGATGCGCTATCGACCGTACGCGGCTTTATTGAAGACAGCTATGGTAAGAAGTATCTGCCTGAAAAGCCAAACTTCTATGGCAGTAAGCAAAATGCACAAGAGGCTCACGAAGCCATTCGTCCGACCAATGCCAATTTAAAATCCACTCAGCTAAAAGGGGTTGAGCGTGATGCGATTCGTTTGTATGAGTTAATTTGGCGTCAGTTTGTGGCTTGCCAAATGTTACCGGCCAAATACAAGTCAGTGAATTTACTGGTGGAAGCAGGTAATGTTGAGCTCAAAGCGCGTGGTCGTACTATGACTTTTGATGGTTTTACCAAAGTAATGCCGCCAGCAAAAACAGACGACACCTTGTTGCCAGATGTTAAAAAAGGCGATGAGTTAAATCTGATTAAACTTGACCCAAGTCAGCACTTTACTAAGCCGCCGGCACGCTATACCGAAGCAAGCTTGGTAAAAGAGCTTGAGAAAAAAGGCATTGGCCGCCCATCGACTTACGCGTCGATTATCTCGACCATTCAAGACCGCGGTTATGTGAAGCTTGAAAATAAGCGTCTGTATGCCGAAAAAATGGGCGATATCGTTACTGATCGTCTGACCGAAAGCTTCCCTGAGCTGATGGATTACACCTTTACTGCAGGGCTTGAGGACAAGCTTGACAATGTAGCACAAGGCGATCAAGACTGGAAGGCGGTCTTAGATAACTTCTATGGCGACTTTAAGACCAAGCTTGAGCATGCCAAAGATAAAGACGGTATGCGCCCGAACGACCCAACCGATGTGCCTGACGTGCATTGTGATCTGTGTGACAGACCAATGCAGCTGCGTAATGGCTCAACCGGTGTGTTCTTAGGCTGTACGGGTTATAACCTGCCGCCAAAAGAGCGCTGTAAAGGCACCAAAAACCTAATGCCGGTTGAAGCCTTTGCCAATCTTGATGACAGCGAGATTGACGAGAGTGTTGAAGTCAAAGAGTTGATGGAGAAAAAGCGTTGCCCTAAATGTAGTACCGCGATGGATGGTTATATCGTTGATGGCGGCTTGAAGCTGCATATCTGTGGTAATAACCCAGATTGTGATGGATACTTACTAGAAGAAGGTAAGTTTGAAGTACCTGGTTCTGATGCGCCCACCATTGATTGTAATAAGTGTGATGGTCAAATGGAGCTGAAAACGGGTCGCTTTGGTCCATATTTTGCGTGTAATAAGTGTGACAACACCCGTAAAGTGCTAAAAAATGGTGAACCTGCGCCGCCGCGTATGGATCCAATCGATATGCCAGAGCTAAGATCAACCAAGCATGATGACCACTTTATCTTACGTGAAGGGGCGGCAGGTCTGTTCTTAGCGGCATCGAAGTTTCCAAAAGTACGTGAGACGCGTCCGCCTAAGCTTGCAGAGCTGCGTGCCATCAAAGATAAAATGGATGAGAAATTCCAATATCTATTTGATGGCCCAGACGAAGATCCAGACGGTAATCCAACCATTTTGCGTTGGTCACGTAAGCAAAAAGAGCAGTATATCGGCTCGGAGAGCTTAAAGACTGGCAAAGCCACACGTTGGGGTGTCTATTGGCGTAACGGCGATTGGGTAGAGCAGTAAGTTTTTGACCCTCTTTTCTCTGCCGTATTATTGATATAAAAATGCCCACCGTTAAACGGTGGGCATTTTTGCTAAGTGTTCATTATCAACTATTTCAATTTATTAGACTGGTTTCTTATCACCAAATAACAGCTATTGTTCGTTCTTTTGCTCTAACTTGGCTTGCAGCTTTTGTTGTTTACGGGCTTCAATCACTTCATTTACGTCAGCACCGATATGGGCTTCACCACGCTGCTTTGCCAGTTGGATTTGGCGTTGACGTTCACGAAAACGGGCGCGTTGCTCCTCTGTGGCTTTATCGATACAGTGAGGACATGACTCGCCTTTAACATAGGCAGGGTCTTGCTTATCCTCTTCAGTGATTGGCATACGGCAAGCATAGCACTGATCGTATTCACCTTTGTCTAGGCTGTGATTGACGGCCACGCGGTTATCGAATACAAAGCAGTCGCCTTGCCATAGAGACTCTTCGGCAGGCACTTCTTCTAGATATTTTAAGATACCGCCTTCTAAATGATAGACCTCATCAAAGCCTTGCTCACGTAAATAGGCCGTCGACTTTTCACAGCGAATACCACCCGTACAGAACATGGCGACTTTTTTGTGCTTATTTGGATCAAGCTCATTTTTGACGTATTCAGGGAACTCACGGAAAGTCTCTGTTTTTGGATTTACCGCGTTTTTAAAGGTGCCGATTTGCACTTCATAATCGTTGCGCGTATCAATTAGCAGTACCTCGGGATCGCTAATTAAATCATTCCATTCGCTAGGCTTAACGTAGCGGCCGACCGATTGTAGAGGGTCAATACCTTCTACGCCCATAGTGACAATTTCTTTTTTCAGCTTCACTTTGGTACGGAAAAACGGCTGGGTATCGGTAAAAGATTCTTTATATTCAAATGCGCCGATGGCTGGAATGTTTTGGATATATTCAAGCACTGCATCGACACCAGCACGGTCGCCAGAAATAGTACCGTTAATACCTTCAGAGGCTAGAAGCAAAGTGCCTCGTACGCCTTTGTCTAGCATCAGCTGACGTAGCGGTTCACGGTAATCTTCATAGTCATTAAAGCGGGTGAATTTGTACAGTGCGGTGACGACAATGTTGTTGGTGTCAGTTAATGTTGATGATGTGGTCATAATTTTCTCCTGCTGGCTAGGTCGTAAACCTAGTGCGTGATTTGGCTAAATGCTAAGCGTATTTGTCAAAGTGAAGGACTTAAACCCAAGGCTTAAGAGTGAATACAGCCTGAGCCTAAACCAGTAGACACAAGCTGATAGTAAAAAGGTAGTCTATTAGGGATTTATAGCGAACTTCAAGTGAGTTTATTCAGAATCTGAAGTATTCTCGCTGCTACTGCCCGACGCTGCATTGTTACTGCTGCTATTAGAGCTATTGCTGTTCTGGCTATTGGCTTGAGAACGGACAGGCCTTGCTGATTCAGAGCTCACAGTCGGTTTTGGCTCAGGCGGTGGCGGTGGTAACTGACGCTCACTCATGGCAGCTTTTGGCGGCTTTAAGTTAGAGCTTTCAGTGATTTTTCTATTGGTGATTTGACGCGTTTTGTCGTCTTTTGACTCTTCGCTGGTATTATCATCAGATAGGTTAATAACGTCTTGCTTTTGCTTTTCAGATTTAGCGACATTATCAACGCTGACCCATTGATGTGGTCTACCTTTAAGCTGAGCACGCATAAAGTCCATCCAAATAGGCAAGGCCGCTACACCGCCATATTCTCCGCGGCCCAAAGTAGATGGTTGATCAAACCCCACCCAGACGATAGAGACTAGGCTTGGTTGGAAACCTGCAAACCAAGCATCTTTCATATCATTTGTGGTACCAGTTTTACCACCAATATCACTACGGCCTAAGGCCAATGCACGGCGTGCAGTACCACGTTGTACCACATCACGCAGGATACCAGCCATCTCATAAGCGACGATAGGCTTTAAGATACGAGGCGCTTGCTCAGCGGGTGAATATTGAATTGGTTTTGGTTTTAAGCGATCACTGATAGGAGATGCGTTGTAGCGTAGCGCTTCAATAGCGGCTTCACGTACTGCTTCATCATCTTCAGTAGTTGATATATCTTCGTCACTTGCGTTGCCAGCGATTAATACTTTTGCGGTCTTTTGGGCGTCTGCTGTAGAAAGGTTGGTCTCGTTCTTTAGGGTTTCTAATGCCTCATCACGCAGTTTGAGTTGCTCTTCTTGCTTTGCCTCATACTCCTCTTTAAGCTGAGTATTTAGCTTTTTAAGATTGCTATTAAAGCACAGCGCACAAGCACGTTTGGGGTTGGCTAAATATAGCAGATTATTGTCATAGTCATAAATCTGATCAATAAAGTAAGGCTGTACGCGGTGTCCGCCATTGGCAAAGGCGGCATAAGCAGTTGCCATCTGTAGCGGCGTGGCCTGACCGGCACCCAAAGCGAGTGATAGAGTAGTTGGTAGTTTTTCTTTATCGAGACCAAACTGATCTAAAAGTTGACGTGCATCCTCGGTACCGACGGCTTGCAATAGACGGATAGACACGAGGTTACGCGACAAGTATAAACCGCGGCGTAAGGTCATATTGCCATAAAATCGGCCATCTGAGTTTTTGGGTTTCCAGTCACCGATACGTAGCGGTCCATCCGAAATCATGCTGTCTGGACGATAGCCTTTTTCTAATGCGGCGGCGTAGTTTAAAGGTTTAATAGTAGAGCCAGGTTGACGCCAACCTTGAGTGGCACGGTTAAACTTACTATAGCGGTAATCAAAACCACCGACCAATGCAGTAAGTGCACCAGTTTCTGGGTCTAATGCCACCAAGCTGCCTTGAACTTTCGGTACTTGGGTGAGTCGCCAAGAGGTTTGGTCTTCATTGGCAATCAAACGTACGATGTCGTCTTTTGACACAATATCTGCCGCACGGTTCGGATATCTACGAATACGGTTTGCGTCTAAATATTCTTTCGCCCAGCTCATGCCTGACCAAGGAACGGTCACTACTTCGCCATTTTGAAGCTCAGCCTTAAAGCTGCGATAATCTACTTTAGTGACCTTGGCAGGAACCATGTTCGAGTAGGTCGTAAAGTCAGAAAGCGGCTTACCATTGGCTTCAGCACCGCGCCAGCCGTGACGTCTATCATAACCAATCAGGCCTTTTTTGATGGCGGTATCCGCGGTGCTTTGCGCCTCACTGTCTACAGTCAATTTAACACGCCAACCGGCATTAATAACGCCAGTACCATAACGGCTGACCAGTGCGTGACGGGTCATCTCTGCCAAATAAGGCATATTAACATCTAGCTTTTCTTTGTACAGATGCACGCCGATAGGAGCACGCACGGCTTCGTCATGCTGAGCCTGAGTAATATAGCCAAGATCTAACATGCGGCCAACAATCCAGTTACGACGTTCTTTGGCTTCTTCTGGATTAGAGACGGGATTATTTTGAGAGGGTGCTTTAGGCAGACCAGCAAGTGTCGCCATCTCTGCGATGGTCAAACGATCAAGCGATTTACTAAAATATTTCTTAGCAGCGGCTTTAATACCGTAAGCACCTTCACCCATATAAATCTTATTGACATAAAGTGTCAGAATCTCTTCTTTAGTCAGCTCATCTTCCATACGGCGGGCAAGATACAGCTCGGTCAGCTTACGACTAAAGGTACGCTCTGGGCTTAAGAAATAGTTTTTAGCCACCTGCATGGTAATGGTTGACCCACCGGTCTGACCCTCGTCATCAGTAATAATCTCGGTCACTGCACGGCCAAGACCTTTGATACTAATACCACTGTGCTCATAAAAAGAGGAATCCTCTGCAGCCAAGAACGCATTAATTAGGTCCTCTGGTACCTCTTCATAGGTCACCGGCAATGACATGCGATTGCCATACTGCCCAATGAGTTTGTCATCTTTACTATATATCTGTAGCGGCATCTCAAGATTGGCCGTCTTAATTTCAGAGACGCTTGGCAGATTGGGCGAGATGTACATCGCCATCCCATAAAATCCGATAGGAAAGGCCAATACCAAGATAATGACGAACGCTATAATCGCCAGTAGGAGATATACAAGGAAATGGATAAGACGAGAAGAAGCAGGCTTTTGAGGCATAGTGACTCTATTAATTAGAAACTGAAGTATTAGACACAGTGGTCCTCACAATTTGTGACGGGTTGACCATGTTTATATAGATGCAATTATAAAGCAAATTATAAAGTAAACGAGCGTTATCTTATAGGCTTTACTGTAAAACAGTCGCTGTAATTGACTTAATGATATAAGAAACAAAACCACTATTTAATAAATAAAGTCGATTTAATGAGTTTTTTGGATGCTTTATGGCTACGCTTAATAGTATCTGATAGCCAATTACTACCATAAATATTAGTCTTATCAATAAAGGTTAAAATATTAAATAAGTTGACAATAACACTTTATTTAAATATTGTTGTAAATAAGCAACTAAAACTAACTAAATATTAATTAATGTAATTTTAATTACATTGAGATTTTACTTGCCCCTAAAAGGATTTTGTATTGTGAGGTTGTTTCCCTCAAAGCGGCAGCGGCTAATAGGGATAGATATTAGTACCACCGCCTTAAAAATAGTGGAAGTGGTCAGACAGCATGACACCTACCACCTTAAAAGCTACGCTATCCAAAGTCTAGCTCAAGGTACGGTTGTCGACGATATCTTAGTTGATAGTGACGCCATTGGTAAGGCCGCAGCGGCTTTAGCACAGCGCTTAACCGGCAGTTCGAGAAATGCAGCCATTGCCATGCCGGCTGCGACGACAACCACTAAGCTGATGGACATGCCTGCGCACTTTACTGAACTACAAAGAGAGGCGCATATCTATGTCAATGCTGAACAATATATTCCTTATCCATTAGCAGAAGCCTATTTGGATTTCGAGGTGGTGGGTACGTCAACAGCGAACCCCACCGATATTCAAGTGCTACTGGTTGCATCAAAAGCAGAACCCATAGATCACCGTGTTGAGGCGTTAAAGCTAGGCGGCTTACGTGCTGTAGTCGTTGAAACCGTGCCTTATGCTATCGAGCGCGCCTTCCGACTTATTGATAATGCCTTGCCTAATGCCCCAAGTTTAATAGTTTTAGTCGATATTGGTGATGAGCAAACCGAATTTTATATTGCTCGAAATGGCACGTTTGTGCACAGTCGTGAGCAGCGCTTTGGTGGTGGGCAGTTAACCGAAGCCATTGAACATAAATATGGGCTGAGTCTTACTGAGGCCATAGAAGCGAAATTTGATCCATCTGCCCTGTCAGATTATGAAGCGCAGGTACTAATTCCTTTTATTGACAATCTAAATCAGCAATTAAGCCGATTTATTCAGCTGTATCTATCCTCCAACCCATCATCACAAGTTGACCACATTGTATTATGTGGTGGTACGGCCTGTTTATCAGACCTGCCTTCTATTCTGCAAAACCGTTTGAATATACCGACCACAGTCGCCAACCCTTTTCAGAATATGAGTATTGATTGCAGCATTGACTTAGCTCAGCTAGCAGTAGATGCGCCGCGCTTAATGACGGCTTGTGGTCTGGCATTAAGGGTGGAGCACTAATTTATGGCTACTATTAATCTACTACCTTGGCGGGATGCTCAGCGCAAACGCCGCAACCGCAACTTTTTAATTGTACTTTCTGTCAGTTTGATTTTGGGAATAGTCGCTACTTTTCTTGCATGGTGTTATGTTGATCAGACTTTAGAGAGTCAATATGCGGCTAATGACCGTATTTCGGCAAAAAACAACGCATTAAGTGCAGAGCTGATTTTAATTAAAAATCTGATGCGGCGCCGTGATGATATTATGGCGCAGACGGAGGCTATTCATACCTTGCAAACTCAGAGCTCGATGCCGGTGCGTGTTTGGGATGATGTGGCCAAAGCAATCCCAGATACGCTGTATTTGAGCGGGATGGCAGGAGAACAGGCGCTGCTGACTTTAATCGGTAGAGCAGATAATCCAGATCGGGTAGCGAGATTGATCGAAGGCTTGGATGCCAGTGATTGGCTCAATGAGGCAACGGTTAAATTTGTTAAGCAAAATACGGCTAACATCGCTTCTATAAGCTCACAAGAGTCATTTAATTCCTTAAATAATGGGCAATACCCAGAAGACGGTTATATTGACTTTGTGGTGACTACCCAAATGCAGCAAGTCAGTCTATCTAATCCAAAGCAGCCGAACACACCACTTAATAGTGATGGAGTAGAGCCATAATGGGAGACGTTACAAAGCGTCCCAATCTTAATCACAATGCTAACCTTACCTCAAAAAAGCGTTTTGATTTACGCAATTTCTGGCAAGAGTTACAGCAACTTGATCGACAAAACTATGGCAGTTGGCCTTTGGTCATCAAAGTCTTGCTTATCTTAGTCTTGTTATTGGTCATAACAATAGTGGGTTATGCTGTGCCTATTCGCCATAAGTTAGCCGATATTCAAGCAGCGGAAGCACAGCAAGAAGTGCTGCTACAAACGTACCAGAGCCAGAAAGCTCAGTCAGGACAATTGCAATCCTATAAGGCGCAGGTAATACAGTTAGAGTCCCAGTTTGCAAAGTTGCTTGGACAAATGCCAGCGACTGCCTCTGCCTCTGATTTGGTTGACAGTATTAATAGCATAGGGGTAGATAGCGGTATTCGGTTTCAAGACATTGCTATTGATGCAGCGATTGAGCAGCCTCTATTTATTGAGCAGCCCATTCGCATTATTGCAGTGGGCCAGTATCATCAGTTTGGTCTGTTTATGAGTCGTTTGGGTGAGTTGCCGCATTTAATCACGTTGCATGATTTCGAAGTCACTAATCTAATGCCAAGTTTGCAGAAAGCACCGGAGCTGACCTTAACGTTGCAAGCCAAAGCGTATCGAGTGAAACCTATTGCTTCAGAGATTGCTGTCGCTAACTCTGAGCCAAATTATCCCGACGCGACTTTGGTGAATGACTAGATGAGAACTGTGATAAATATTCAGGGTGCTCAGGTTGTAGCAGCAAGTCTTCTATTAATCGGGTTGGTAACTATTTTATTGCTATCAGGGTGTTCAGACCGTGGTGCGATTGCCGATGCTGCCATAGCAAACATAGATACCATGTCAGCCACTCATCTTGAACCAATCGCTGCTCTGGACACCTCTGATACGATAACAGAACCCGATGCCTATATTTATTCTTCACAAAGTTTACGCAGCCCATTTATGCCGCTTAGTGTGTTAAACAAACGGCCGGCTGCTCCTGCTACTGGGGTTATCGAAACTCAGCCGGTAGAGGTAACACCGACACTACCGGTTCAAAAAACCATTCAAATTAAACATGGACTTGAGCGGTATAAGCTACAACAGCTGCATTATAGAGGGAGCATGACCTCAAAAACCAATGTGCTATATGGCTTGGTTGAGCGTCCTGATGGACTTATTGCCCGTGTGCAAGTGGATGATAAATTAGGTCCTTATAACGGCCGAATTGTTGCCATTACTGCCAACCATATTGAAATTGTTGAGCAGTTTCTAGATCCGCAAGGCGGTCAGCTTGAGCAGCCTGCCTTTCTTAGATCTTTCCAATAATACCTTTAAGACTCACACGCTTTATATTACTTAGGTCTGCATGTATTTGGATATCAGATACGAGCGTTATCACTATTAGAAATACCATTTGGATAATCAGCACCATTTTTAGGGAAGAGTATGCTCAGTAGAGATAAGACAGGCGGCGCAGTAACTGTGGCCGTTAAGATTAGCGTGCGTTTTATTGTTTTTATTATGGCAGCGATTGCCTTGTCTCTAAGCATCCTTCAGGTTTGTCTAAGTAAAACCCTAACAGGATTAATGGTTGATAAGTCGTCTGATAATTCGACACAGCTGCGACTTGGTTTTGATGGGACAGCTGTCATGCCAAAAGCGTATCAATTAGACAATCCGTCGCGTTTGGTATTGGATTTTAATGATGTGGCAAATGGATTGTCGTTACAGCAGTATGATATTCAGCAAGGCACTATATCGACAATTGAGAGTTTAAGTAGTGAGGCGCATACTCGATTGATTGTTCATCTAAGCCCTAGCGCACAAAGCCCGACCTTTATGAGTATGGCTCAGAATGATAGTTTGCTGGTTAATATTAACCAGCAGCAAAAAGTCGCCAATACCTATCGTTACGGCAATAGCTTGGTAGATAGCTCACAGCCGAGTGTCATTAATTATGGTAGTGAGCAGCTTAAATCCCTACCGAGTCCCACTCGAAAGGGTAAAGAGCAAAGCAGTCAGCTTTACGGTTTAGACAATCTGGCCTATAGCCGCCCAACAAAAGGGGTGGGCACGCTAAGTATTGAGCTGATTGATGAGACAGCTCTAGATATACAGCGCCGAGGCAATAAGGTCATGATACGCCTGCTAGGTGCGACTATTCCGCAACAGTTACTGGGACAGCATCATGTTAATGATGGTCTGGTCGATAAAATGACTGTGATGAATAAAAGCACTTCTAAGGGTGAGGAGGGGCTTATTACGCTTTCGATGCCTAAAGATTTTGAATACCAAGCGTATCAAGCTGGTAAGCAGTTCACTTTAACGATAAAGCCGGCACAGCTGTTACACACACCGGTTGTGACCAAAAAGAAATACAGCGGCCAACCGATGTCGATGGATTTTCAGAATGTAGAGGTGCGCAGTGCGCTACATTTACTGTCTGAATTTACCGAGATGAATATTGTCGTCAGTGATGCAGTCGCAGGAAAAATAACCTTAAACCTGATTAACGTGCCGTGGGACCAAACCTTAGATCTAATTTTGCAAAGCAAACAATTAGCGATGCAGAAGCAAGGTAATGTGATTTTGGTCGCGCCCATTGCAGAAATTGCTGAGCGTAATCTTAATGCGCTTAAAGCACAGCAGCAGTTAGCAAATAGGCTGCCGCTACGTACAGAATATGTACGCTTAAATTATGCGAAAGCCGGTAACGTGGTTAACCTTATATCTCAAGCCCGAAGCTCATCTGCTCCATTAACCGCCAAAGCGCTAACATCTAAAGGGCTGACTCTGGTCAGTCAAGCAGGCGCTTTATTATCGGGTAGAGGCAGTATTACGGTTGATACGCGCACCAATACGCTGATAGTCAGAGATACTGCGGTAAGCCTAGAGAACATACATGAGCTGATTGCCAAAATAGATATTCCAGTGCGTCAGGTCATGATTGAGGTTCGTATTGTCAGCGCCACCGATAGCTTTAGTAAGGAGATGGGGGTTAAATGGGGCGTCTTGTCCAAAGGCATTGCCAATAATGATACTTTATTGGTCGGTGGTAGCACCCAGACGTTGGCTGATTTAAAACAGTTTACGATAGAGAATACGACAATAAATAGTAAGTCGGTGTCTTCCCCTAAATATGCTATCCATCGCCCCGATAATTTAAATGTGGATTTGGGTGTGTCTAATGCGGCAGGGCGTATTGCGTTTGGCCTACTCAGTATGTCCGATTTAATGATAGATTTAGAGTTATCGGCGATGCAGGCAGATGGACGTGGCGAGGTGATTTCGACCCCGAAGATTTTGACCATGGATAAGCAAACTGCCAAAGTATCTTCTGGTACCAAAATACCGTATCAGAGCGAATCAGAAGGCGGCGGCACCACCACTCAATTTGAGGAAGCGGTGCTTAGCTTAGAGGTCACGCCTAATATCACGCCCGAGGGTAAAATTGCCTTACAATTAAATATTGAAAATGGTCGCCCCAATCCAGTCGGGCAGGGTATTATTCTGATAGATACCGATACGTTAAGTACCAATGTGACCATTGATGATGGGCAAACCATTGTTTTGGGCGGCATTTACCGCAATCAAATCTTTAAAAATGTCGAAAAAGTGCCTTTCTTTGGTGATATTCCTTATATGGGTCATTTGTTTAAGAAGGATTTGCGTAGAAATGATAAGCAAGAGTTGCTTATTTTTGTGACACCCAAACTTATCGATGAGCAGGTCGAGAGTTTTTATTAGTTTTTATATTTGTCATCTTTTAGTGCCGCTTAACCCCATTTGCAAATAATAAAGGGCTATATTTGATAAATAATAAGCTATTTAGTTTAATGGGGTTGTGTACCAAAATAGCATTAAGCACAAAAATGTCTGTATAATCTGTGAATTTATGTGAGAGATAATAATGCAATCATCTTTGCCATCATTATTTATTGTAGGCCCTATGGGAGCGGGGAAGACCACAGTTGGTAAGCTGTTGGCAAAACACTTCGGCCGACAATTTTTAGATAGTGATCACTACATCGAGGCGCAGACAGGCGCAGACATTCCTTGGATTTTTGAAAAAGAAGGGGAAGCAGGTTTCCGTGAGCGTGAAGCAAAAGCCATTGCTGAGCTGACAGATTTGCCGAATATCGTTTTAGCAACTGGTGGCGGCGTGGTGGTGCAAGAAGCAAACCGTGAGTGCTTAAAAAAACAAGGCATTACTATCTATTTGCAAGCCAACGTTGATGTTCAGTTAAAAAGAACCTCCAAAGATAAATCGCGCCCTTTATTACAAACGCCGAACCCACGTGCGGTTTTAGAATCTTTGTTTGAGGTGCGTGACCCCTTATACCGAGAAGTGGCGGACATTATTGTTGAGACCGGTGAGGGTTATCCAAGATATATGCTGCGCAAAGTGGTGGAAGCGTTAAAAGAGAAATATCCTGAGTTTGCAGAGGCCGATTAATACGATAGCAAGCAGCTATCTATATTAATTTTTGCAAATAGTATAAGATTCTAGCTAGCGGCAAATAACAAAGTTAACAGTGAAAGCTGACACAGAGAGTATTATGAAAGCCAATTTAACCGTTCATACCCAAAGCCACGATTATCCGATTGTCATTACCAGTCAGTGTGATATGGCGGCTGAGATTGCCCCTTATATTAAAGGCCAGCAGGTGATGATTGTTTCTAATGAGACGGTTGCGCCGTTATATTTGCAAGCGCTAGTTGATGGGCTTGAGGCTGATTATAAAGTGATGAGCGTTATCTTGCCCGATGGCGAGCAGTATAAAAATCAGCAGCACATAAATATGATTTATGATGCGTTGATGGACAATCACTGTAGCCGTGATGTGACCTTAGTGGCGTTAGGTGGCGGCGTCATTGGGGATATGACCGGCTTTGCTGCGGCGTCCTTTATGCGAGGGGTGAATTTTATTCAAATCCCGACTACTTTGCTGTCGCAAGTGGATTCTAGTGTTGGCGGTAAAACCGGTATCAATCATCCCAAAGGCAAGAACATGATAGGCGCATTTTGGCAGCCACAAATGGTGCTCGCTGATATGCATACGCTGACTACTTTGCCAAGACGCGAGCTGTCAGCGGGTATGGCTGAGGTGATTAAGTATGCCCTGATTATGGATGCCAAGTTTTTGGATTGGCTTGAGCAAAATATGAGTGCCTTAATGGCGTTAGATAAGATAGTACTGGCCGAAGCAGTGGCCAGATGTTGTCAGTATAAAGCGGATATTGTTAAGCAAGATGAGCGAGAAGCTGGCAAGCGTGCATTGCTTAATTTTGGTCATACCTTTGGCCATGTGATTGAAACGCATGAAGGCTACGGCGAATGGCTACACGGTGAGGCAGTTGCTGCGGGCATGGTACAGGCAGCTAAGTTATCGCAGCAAATGGGCTGGATTAGTGAGGCCGACCTGCAGCGTATTTGTAACGTATTGATATCGGCAGAGTTGCCTATCGCACCGCCGCCAATTGATACCCAAACGGCACTGGGCTTAATGCAGCATGATAAGAAAGTTAAATCAGGACAAGTACGCTTGATTTTGTTAAAATCACTCGGTGATGCCGTTGTGACTGCTGACTTTGATCCGGCGCTACTTGACGCCGTATTAAGTGAGACCACTTAAGCAACTTTTGGTTTCATAAGCCTCACTCTCATAAGAGTCACTCTTTAGGCTCAACTTGGTTAATAAGCGTTATATCAATTGTTATAATGGCTTATTGGCAATTCACAAAGAGACATGGGTTAAGGATCTATTTCACCGTTAACGATGCTCTTTATTATTAAATATTCTACTATACTATCTATTGACTGGATTTGCTCTATGGCAATCACACAAAGCCCCACGCCTAAAAAGACGCCTAATAATAAATTACAGAAGAACAAAAAGCGCGTTGTTGCCAGTGTCTGGTTGATTATGGCGTTGCTATCCGGAGCAGCGGCGCTGGCCTTATGGATGTTTAGTTCTGCCCCTGGGTTTGATGAAAAGACAGAAGAGACAGGACAGAAAACAGAAGAGACAGTGGCTAATACCTTAGGTCAAGTAACCAAAATTGAGCAGTTAAATGAGCTAGATAATGAAGTTCAGCCTATCTCTTTTGATGCTTTAGTACGTGATTTGCGTGATTATCCGCCTGAGTTTAAAGATGCTAGGTATCTGAAGAAAAACAAGGGCAAATGGACCGTTCAAGTGATGGATGTATCTGAGCATGATATTATCACTGATTATTTAAACTCGCGCGATGACCGTGAGAAGTTTGCTTATTTCCGTTATCGTGATGACAGCGATCAGCCGCGTTATATCTTGACCTATGACGTTGTGGGTAGCAAAAAGCTCGCTGAAGGTACTGCTGATGCAGTAGATTTTGATTTACCATCAAATGTGCGTTTAATACCAGAGCAGCTCAGTACCTATATCGATGTGATTGAAAACTATGAGTTATCTGCGCCGATTAAGGACTTATCATCGAATCGTACGCGTCAAGTAAGATTGCAGCCGACTAAGCGTGAATTAGCGGTACGTCGCCGCAATGAAGCTGCTTCGCAGTCGTCACAATCAAGCAGTAGCAGTGAGGTTAACGATAATAGTAGTAATAATAGCCAACGCTCAAACAGCCCAGCAGCCAGTTCATCACCAATTAGAAACTCTAATGACACCAATGATACCTTGTCAGTGCAAGAAGAGCGTAAAGTGATTGTGGATGGGGAGGAAGCACCATCAAGTAATACGGGTGTTGCCAATCAGTCTAATGCTCAAGGTAGCGCGCCTCAAACGCCATCGCGGCCCAAGTCTGATAGCAGCCCGAAACCTCAGAGCGCACCAGCAACGCCAGTGCCACCAACCAAGCCGGCACCAAGCAATAACCGTCCTGCCAATAATTCAAACAGTGGCGGTAATGCAAGTACCGATAGTATTGGTCAGCTTATTGAAGAGAAAACCCAATAGCTTATTAAGTATCCTTTTACATACTGCTGTTATATAAAAGCGTTATCCTTAAAAGATAGCGCTTTTTTTAGCCAAATGATAAGACAAATCAAGCGGTCTTATAACCGGAAGTCATAAAAAGCAATCAGTAAAGAATGATTTACATTAAAAAAGTTATGACTAAAAGTTCAAGCTGGTCATTAAATTTCACTGGATTTTATACCCATGTTTCTCTAATATGGTTTATATTGACGTTTAGGAATGTTATCGCAGGTATTTATTATCTTGATAGTGAATATCACTATTGACTCACATCTTCCTAATATAGTGTCATTGTCAGTCATTATTTAAGACGCTTTTTGAGATGGCTGATACAGATTAAGAAGTAGTGACTAAGTAGGCTTGATAAAGCACGACGATTATCCTAGCTTTATTTTGCTTGCTTAAGATCGGTATTGCTGTTTATACGATATTATTTTTAAACAGTCTGCCCATTAAAGCGTTATAGTCATTTGATTTAGTTCGCTATGATAATATGATAAATAGTCATAACCCGATTTCTCTCTGAGCGTTTATCGACTCATTGAGGTTGGTTTACCGACTCCCTATAGCGACTATAAAGAAAGCATTCGGAATTCGATCTTTCTTTTTTGGCTCACTCCATACCGCAGTTGTCATATGAATGTTGCAACTGCGCTTATTTAGAACATTCATTTAGTAGTGGCTTTTTTATACCGCTATATAAATAAAGGACACGCCATGACCCAGAATTTTACAGCCAATCCTACCGCCGCAAACTATCAATATAGCCAGCCTCCTCATCCTATTGACGACACTCAATCCTACCTTGCTTCACCAGACGATTTTAAAGACAACTGTGGTTTTGGCCTCATTGCTCACATTGAGGGCAAACCAAGCCATCATCTTGTTAAAACAGCCATTCACAGCTTAAGCTGCATGACTCACCGTGGAGGTGTGGCGGCTGATGGTAAAACAGGAGACGGCTGTGGTCTATTATTGGCCAAGCCAGTTGATTTCTTTAATACCGTTGCTAGTGAATTAAACATTGAGCTGAGTGAAAACTTCGCAGTGGGCATGGTGTTTTTAAACCTAGATGAGACGCTTGCCAAGCAGAGCCAAGACGTATTGAATAAAGAAGTAGAAGCTCAAGGCCTCAGTGTTGCCGGATGGCGTGATGTGCCGGTAGATTTATCAATTGTTGGTGAAATCGGCCGTGAGACATTGCCACAATTCAAACAAATCTTTGTGAACGCAGAAGATGATTTGTCGGTTGAAGACTTCAACCGTAAGTTATATGTTGCTCGCAAAAAAGCAGAGCTTGCACTAACTGACGATGAGCTATTTTATGTGACCTCACTGAATTGCCAAACCGTCATTTATAAAGGTCTGGTGATGCCATCAGATTTGCCAGCCTTCTATAGCGATTTGCAAGACAGCCGTCTACATTCTCATATCGTGGTATTCCACCAACGCTTCTCCACCAATACCTTGCCGCGTTGGCCATTGGCTCAGCCGTTCCGCTATCTTGCACACAACGGTGAGTTAAATACCATTACTGCTAACCGTAACTGGTCTGTGGCACGTACACCTAAGCTTGAAACAGAGAAGCTTCCAGAGATTACACAGCTGCATCCGCTGGTTAACCGTACCGGTTCTGACTCATCAAGCCTTGATAACATGCTTGAAGTGTTAATCTCAGGTGGTATGAGTCTGTTTCATGCGATGTCGATTTTAGTACCGCCTGCATGGCAGAATGTTGATAGCATGGATATGGATTTACGTGCGTTTTATGAGTTTTACTCACAGCATATGGAGCCATGGGACGGTCCTGCCGGTCTCGTTATTCAAGACGGCCGCTATGCGGTCTGTATGCTTGACCGTAATGGTCTGCGTCCCTCACGCTGGGTCACTACCAAAAATGGATATATCACCGTTGCCTCAGAGATTGGCGTTTGGGATTATGAGCCAGATGATGTAATTTCTAAAGGCCGCGTCGGACCAGGTCAAATGTTGGTTATCGATACCTTAAATGGCGAAGTCCTTGATGACCAGGTTATTAGTAACCGTCTGAAAAAGGCGCATCCATATCGCAAATGGTTACGCGAAGAAGCAACGCGTATTCGTGATGTTGAACAAGCTGAAGAGAAGTTGTTAGAAAAAGGCGTGCGCGGTGAGCCGCTTAAAGCCTTACAAAAAATGTTTAACATTACCAATGAAGAGCGTACCGAAATTATTCGCCCGAATGCCGAAAATGGTCAAGAGCCTGTCGGTTCTATGGGTGATGATACGCCAGTCGCTGTGTTGTCTAAGCAAGTGCGTAACGTGGCAGACTTTTTCCGTCAGCAGTTCGCTCAGGTGACTAACCCACCAATCGATCCCTTACGTGAATCGATTGTGATGTCATTGCAAACTTGTTTGGGTGCTGAGACCAACATCTTTAACCCAACGCCGCGTGATGCGCACCGTATTATCCTATCGTCGCCTGTATTGTCACCAAGCAAAATGCAGCAGATTGAAGCGCTGGATGACCCTGCTTTTATAAGTCAGCGTATTGATATCAACTATGACCAATCACTGACACTAGATATCGCAATCAAACAGATTTGCGAGCAAGTTGAAAACGCTGTTAAAGATGGTAATACGATTATCATCCTGTCAGATAAAGCGATTGAGAAAGGTAAAGTACCTGCTAATGCGATTATGGTAACTGGTGCTGTGCATCATTACTTGATTGAAAAAGGTCTGCGTACCGATGCCAACTTAATTATTGAAACTGGTGTGGCGCGTGACTCGCATCAAGTAGCGGTCTTAATCGGCTTTGGTGCAACCTGTGTATATCCATACCTTGCGTATGATGTGATTTCTGATTTAGTCGCCTCTGGCGAGCTATTAGGCGACCCATTACAAGCGCGTGCGAACTTCCGTAAAGGCTTGGATAAAGGCCTATTAAAAATTCTATCAAAAATGGGTATCTCAACGATTGTGTCTTACCGGGGCGCTCAGTTATTTGAAGCTGTGGGCCTATCTGAGGAAATCGTTGAGCTGTGCTTTAAAGGCGTTCAAAGCCGTATTAAAGGCGCAACCTTTGCTGATTTAGCACATGACCAAGCGATACTTGCAAAAAATGCATTCAGCCGCCGTACGCCTTTAGATCAAGGTGGTATGCTGAAGTTCGTATTCAACAAAGAATACCATGCGTTTAATCCAGACGTGATTAACACACTGCATAAAGCAGTGCGTACTGGTGATTACGAAAATTATCGTGAATATGCCAACTTGGTTAATACACGTCCTGTAGCCACTTTACGTGACTTGCTACAGTTAAAATCAGAAAATGGTATTGATATTGATGAGGTTGAAGATATCGAGAGCATCCTGCCACGCTTTGATTCAGCCGGTATGTCACTTGGCGCATTGTCGCCAGAAGCGCACGAAGCCATTGCTATGGCGATGAACACCATTGGTGGTCGTTCAAACTCTGGTGAGGGCGGTGAAGACCCAACCCGTTACGGCACGATACGTAACTCAAAAATCAAACAGGTGGCCTCAGGTCGCTTTGGTGTAACGCCTGCTTATCTGCGTTCGGCACAAGTGATGCAGATTAAAGTTGCTCAGGGTGCAAAACCAGGCGAGGGTGGTCAGCTACCAGGTGGTAAAGTAAACTCATTAATTGCACGTCTGCGTTATTCAGTACCTGGTGTGACGCTGATCTCTCCACCACCCCATCACGATATTTATTCAATTGAAGATTTGGCACAGCTGATTTTTGATTTAAAACAAGTCAACCCAGATGCGCTGGTATCGGTTAAATTGGTATCACGTCCAGGCGTGGGCACCATTGCGACCGGTGTTGCTAAAGCTTATGCTGATTTAATTACTATTTCAGGCTATGACGGCGGTACAGCAGCCTCACCATTATCATCCATTCACCATGCCGGCTCGCCTTGGGAGCTTGGTCTAGCCGAAGCGCATCAATCGCTACGTGTGAATGGCCTGCGTGATAAAGTACGTATGCAAACTGACGGCGGTCTAAAAACCGGTCTTGATGTGGTGAAAGCCGCTATCTTAGGCGCTGAAAGCTTTGGTTTTGGTACCACGCCAATGATTGCAGTGGGCTGTAAATATCTACGCATTTGCCACTTAAACAACTGTCCAACCGGTGTGGCAACTCAACAAGCGCGTTTACGTGACGAGCATTTCATCGGTGAAGCAGAAATGCTGATTAACTTCTTCAAATTTATTGCGACAGAAACCCGTGAATGGTTGGCCTTCTTAGGTGTACGCAGTATGGAAGAGCTGGTTGGTCGTACAGATTTACTAGAGCTGTTAGAAGGTACGACAGATAAGCAGCGTAATTTAGACTTATCGCCACTATTACGTAGCCATCCAGCTGCACAAGGCAAACCGCAGACTTGCCAAGTTGAACGAAACGAGCCATTTGATAAAGGTCTACTGGCTGAGAAAATAGTAGAAGATACTATTGTTGCAATTCGCCAAGGTAAAGGCGGCAGCTTTAGCTATCAAGTCGGTAACTGTGACCGCTCAATTGGTGGCAGATTATCTGGTGAGATTGCTCAAGTTTGGGGTAACCTTGGTATGTCTGATAAGCCAATTACTCTACATCTTACAGGTACTGCCGGTCAGAGTTTGGGTGTTTGGAACGCGGGCGGCTTAAATATTGAGCTTGAAGGCGATGCTAATGACTATGTGGGTAAAGGCATGGCCGGTGGTGAAATCGTTATCTATCCACCCAAAGGCTCAACCTTTGCTTCACAAGAGACAGCGATTATCGGTAACACCTGTTTGTACGGTGCCACTGGCGGTAAGTTATATGCTGCGGGTACGGCAGGTGAGCGTTTTGCGGTACGTAACTCAGGCGCGCATGTGGTTGTTGAAGGCGTGGGCGATCACTGCTGCGAATATATGACAGGCGGTGTGGTCACTGTACTGGGTAAAACTGGTCTGAACTTCGGTGCCGGTATGACAGGCGGCTTTGCGTTTGTGCTTGATTTAGATAATACCTTCTTTGATCGCTGTAACCATGAGTTAATCGATTTACATCGTATCTCAAGTGAACAAACAGAAGAGCACCGTATCTACTTGAAGCAAATTATCGAGACGCATATTGAAAAAACAGGCAGCGCTTGGGCACGTCAAATCCTAGCGGACTTTGAGCATTATGTGCGTAAAGTGTTCCTAGTGAAGCCAAAAGCGGCCAATATTGCGTCGCTACTGAATAGTACAACGGCTGACCCACAGTAAGCAGCTGTTTTAACTTGGCATAAGTGGCATACCAACTGATTATATGAGTCATGAGGTGTGCCGTTAGTCAAAATAAGTTTGGCTTGAACACGAAGTAGTAAAGACGTACCGATACGTGAACCCGATAGCGACCGGATAGATGTAAAGTGAATGCAAACGCTAGATTGGTTAGCAAGTAAATAATGAACTGTGTCATCACTTTATAACTATCCCCCATATATTTTGTCCAAGTAAGGAAGCAATCCCTCTTGTGGCAGGTTTTACAGGCAGCAAACAGTTATCTTTTGCCACACTGACGCCACCTGTAATACCAACTTAAGGAGACAAAACCCTAATGAAGCGTATTAATAACAACTTTCAATTTCTAGATGTGCCGCGTAGTGAGCCTGAGAAAAAAGACATCGTCACGCGCTCTACCGAGTTTGTAGAAATCTATACGCCATTTGAATCGCAAGATGCTGCACAACAAGCACATCGCTGCTTAGAATGTGGTAACCCGTACTGTGAATGGAAATGCCCAGTACATAACTACATTCCAAACTGGTTGAAATTGGCTACCGAAGGTCAAATCTTCCAAGCGGCCGAATTGTGTCATCGTACCAACACTTTACCTGAAGTTTGTGGGCGCGTTTGTCCACAAGACAGATTGTGTGAAGGCGCGTGTACTCTAAATGATGGCTTTGGTGCCGTGACTATTGGTAATGTTGAAAAATACATCAATGACACTGCGTTTGCCTTAGGCTGGCGTCCGGATATGAGTGACGTGCAGTGGACCGATAAAAAAGTCGCTATTATTGGCGCTGGCCCTGCTGGCCTTGGCTGTGCGGATATCTTAATCCGTGCTGGCGTGAAGCCGGTAGTGTTTGATAAGCGTCCTGAGATTGGCGGTCTATTAACCTTTGGTATTCCAGAGTTTAAGATGGAAAAACAAGTGATGCGCAATCGCCGCACCATCTTCGAGGGCATGGGTATTGAGTTCCGTTTAAACACGGAAGTGGGCACAGATGTGACCATTGATGAACTTATGGAGGAGTACGATGCCATCTTTATGGGCATGGGTACTTACACCTATATGCGCGGCGGTTACCCTGGAGAAGAGCTAGAAGGTGTCTATGATGCATTAGACTATCTGATTGCTAACGTTAATCGCTGCAACGATTGGGAAGTAAACCCAGAAGAATATATTGACCTGAAAGACAAGCGTGTGGTGGTATTAGGCGGCGGTGATACCGCGATGGACTGTAACCGTACAGCGATTCGTCAAGGTGCTGAGCGTGTGGTTTGTGCTTATCGCCGTGACGAAGCCAACATGCCTGGCTCGTTACGTGAAGTAAAAAATGCCAAAGAAGAAGGCGTTGAGTTCCTATTTAACCGTCAGCCGACACAAATCGTTGGTCTAAATGGTAAAGTAACTGGCGTAAAAGTAGTGACCACACAATTAGGTAAACCAGACAACCGTGGTCGTCAGCGTCCAGAGCCGATTCCAAATTCAGAAGAGATTATCGAATGTGATGCGGTGATTATGGCCTTTGGTTTCCGTCCAAGCCCTTCTGAATGGTTCGACAGCAATGAGATTGCGACCGATGATTCAGGCCGAGTAGTTGCCCCAGAAGAGCAAACCTTTAAATTCCAGACCAAGAATCCAAAAGTATTTGCAGGCGGTGATATGGTACGTGGCTCTGACCTAGTGGTAACTGCCATCTGGGAAGGTCGTGAAGCGGCAAAAGGTATTTTAGATTACTTAGAAGTGTAGTATTAAGGGAGTCGAGCAGAGATATTAATTATCCCACTTGCTTTTATGTTTTGTGAATTTTTGCTACTAAACCCTCCATTGTGAGGGTTTTTTATTGCGTCAATTTTATTGGTAACTCAATAATGCTATAGTCAGGTCAAGCTAAAATTATTGCATGTTTTAATCCATATATTTAAGGTAAAAATGACTCAAATACAGAACCGTTCAAATGACGAAAAGCAGCTACCAAGGTGGGCAAAATCTCTACATAATTTGGCCAACCTGTTTAAGGTAGATGATAGATTATATCGCAGTGAGCAGTTAGAGGCGGATGAAGCAGTGCTACTTACCAAGCACAAAATTGATGCGGTGATTAATCTGCGATTCTTTGATCGTAATGATAATGAGCAGCGCTTTTCTGATTTACCTGAGCTCAAGCAGGTCGACTTTTATAATTGTCCGCTGATGACTTGGTATGTGACGCCAGAGCGTATCGCCAATATCCTATGGCAGATTAGGAGTCTGCAAAGCCAAGGTAAGTCAGTGCTGGTACATTGCTATCATGGTGCTGATAGAACCGGTATTATTATCGCCATGTACCGTGTTGTGATACAGGGCTGGTCGATAGCTTATGCCAAAGAAGAGATGACGCAGGGTAATTTTGGTTATCACGCAATTTGGCGCAATCTTGAGAATATGCTTAATGCAGAAGAGGTTGAAGAAGTTCGAGCGGCGTATCTTGAGCTGAGTCAAGAGCAGTCATATTAGTTTATCAACTCGGTGATAGATGATTTATTAACAGGTTTTTAGTAGTAGATTTTCAGGTTACTGTATTGCACTGCGGAGAATCTAAAACCCTGTGATAAAATGAACACCTTATTTTTATACACGCTAGACTTATCCAAAATCATACTGACTCAAGAGATCTTATTTATGACATCAAACTCTGCATCAAGTCGCCCGAAAAACGCTGAAGAGGCACTGCAATGGCTAAAAAAAGGCAATCACCGTTATGTTGAGAGCCTGACAGATATCGAACAAAAAATGCAAAAACGCCCAGAGTTGGTTTCAGAGCAGGATCCGTTTGCGATTATTCTAGGGTGTTCTGATGCTCGTGTACCGGTAGAAATCGTATTTGACCAAGGTTTAGGTGACTTATTTGTTATTCGAGTTGCCGGCAATGTAGTCGCGCCCTCACAGATTGGCTCTGTCGAATTTGCGGTAGAAAAGTTCGGCACACGTCTGGTAGTGGTATTGGGACATTCTCATTGCGGTGCAGTAACGGCCTGTGTAGAGGCGTTAATTAACCCAGATCAGAATTACACACCAAACCTGCAATCTATTGTTGATCGTATTCGCCCAAGTGTCTATAACTTGCACGAGCTTGCCACAGCAACAGGCACAGATATTGATGCACAAGAACTAATTGACCGTTCAATTAGTGCAAACGTGCGCATGTCGGTTAGCCAGTTAAAGCACGGTTCGCGTTTGTTAGAGGATATGCACCGTAGCGGTGAGCTACTTATCGTGGGTGCCGAGTACGATTTGACCACAGGTAAAGTTGAATTCTTGGCAGATTAAGTGCCCTCTATCAGTCGATAATCAATAGTTAAATGAAGTCTGTATTTATAACTTACTAAATAAAGGAGCAACCATGTCTGTTAATCATGTTGACCAACCAAAATCATCTACCATCGTAGACGGTGTGCAGCCTATCCCTTTAGCAACGACTGGCTATACGTTTAACCATACCATGCTGCGCGTTAAAGACCCAAAAGCCTCATTAGAATTTTATACCGGTGTATTGGGTATGACGCTATTGACCATTAAGAAGTTTCCAGAAATGGAGTTTGATTTGTACTTCTTAGCCAAATTAACTGAGGAGGAGCGTGCGAACCTTCCTGAAAATGAAGATTTAGCCATTTACACCTTCCGTCAGCGCGGTATTTTGGAGCTGACGCACAACTATGGTACTGAAACACAGGAAGGCACTATCTATCATGATGGTAATAGCGAGCCACAAGGCTTTGGTCATATTTGCTTTAGCGTGCCGAATTTAAAAGAAGCCGTCGCTTGGTTTGATCAAAATAACGTTGAGTTCAAAAAGCGTCCTGAAGATGGTAAGATGAAAAATATCGCCTTCATTAAAGATGTAGATGGCTATTGGATTGAGATTGTACAAGCGGACTTAATGGGTTAATTCTACGTCGATAATAATGGAAATAAACTAAGGGTGAGTGGATGCCAGATATAAAGGTAACGGATAAAGTAAGCGATAAGATAGACGAGTATCAAACCATTGCATCAGCAGCCAATGGCATGTTTGATGATTTTATGGCTCGGGTGCCTTATTTTATTGTGGCCATCATTGTTCTGTTGTTGTTCTGGCTATTATCCAGTATCTTCAAAAGTTTAGTCACTAAGCTGTTAAGTAAAAGTCATACCCACCGTAATTTGGTGCGCGTGTTTCAGCGTATTGGCGGTGCCTTGATTCTGTTTGTTGGCTTTATGATTGCCATGGTCATTGCCATTCCTGGTTTCACTCCGGCTAAGCTGGTCGGTGCGCTAGGTATTGGGTCAGTGGCCATTGGTTTTGCATTCAAAGATATTTTCCAAAACCTATTATCCGGTATTCTACTGCTGTTATCTGAACCCTTCAAAATTGGCGATCAGATTATCTCAGGTGACTATGAGGGCACGGTAGAGGACATCAAGGTTCGCGCCACTACGATTCGTACCTATGATGGACGTCAGGTGGTTATTCCAAATTCGCAGCTATATACTGGCGCACTAACAGTCAATACGGCTTATAAACGTCGTCGCCTAGAGATGACCGTCGGTATTGGCTATAATGATGATATCCGCGGTGCAAAAAAAGCGATATTAGCAGCGTTAGAGAATGCTAAAACGGTTTCTAAATTAGCAGAGCCGTCAGTGATTGCTACTGAGTTTGGTGATTCAAGTATCAACTTAAAAGTCAGATGGTATATTGATGACGGCACGCAGGCGAACAAAGTGGCCTCTATTCATGAAGTCATTGTCGAAGTCAAAGATTACTTAGATGAAGCAGATGTGAATATTCCGTTTCCTATTCGCACCTTGGATTTCAGTGATGGTTCAGCCAAAGCTTTGGCAGAACAGGTGGTTGATATCCAAGCAAAAGGTACTGGGAAGAGTAAGACGTAAGCGACTATTCAAAACTAGGTTTAATGCCTATATAAAAAAGCGCCCTGATAGTTTATCAGGGCGCTTTTTTATGTCTTACAATAATTAGCTGTAATAGCTGTTTAGATTAATCCTTAGGTGCTTTAAATGTCTCGTGGCATGACTTACAGCTTTGGCCAACCTCAGTGAAGGCAGCTTGCAACTCATCAACTGAAGCGTTGTTTTGCGCTAAGCTATTTAATTCAGCAGTCGCTTCTTCAAAGTGGGTGGCTGCTGCTTGAAATCCTTCTGTATCAGACCAGACCGCAGGGGTAGCGCCGCCAACCTCATTTTCATCAGCGAAATACTGCCAAGGCTTACTGGCATCATCTGCCAAAAACTGCGCTTCTGATTTAAACTTTTCAGCATCAAAAGCGTCTGGCGTTTCTAATAGACTCTCCATAGAGTCTTTGGCGTCTTTCCAATTTTTCATAGTATCTTCGCGCGCTTCAATCGCATCGCTAGAAGCGGTATTGCTGCTATTACAGGCAGCAAGAGTTAAGCTTAACGGAAGTAGGGTGGCTAGCAATAATGACTTTATTTGCATGGCTAAATCCTTTTTAGGTGTTATTCAAATACGATAGACAAGAGGGTACAAACCAATATTAGCATTTAGCATAACTTCTTGAAAAGCTCATTCTGGTCAAAAGAGTTGAGGCGTTTTTGCAAATACTACACCCCTTATCATGAGTGATAGCTATAGTCATAGTCATATAAATGAGGTACGGTGTTAACCTCGCTAAGCCTACATTTGTAGTACTTGCGCTCGGTTGCCTTGTATCTCAAATATCTGACTACGACTATATAAAATAAATACTTAGACAAAAAAATAGACAGATGCGATGACGTCTGTCTATTTTTGATATAGAAACGGCTAGTGACTATTAATAACTAATAATAACAACTAATTAAGTCTAATCTACTTTGCAGTTGACTCTAAATTCAACCAGTCTTGAGGTTTAAGATAGAAGTCAGTTAGCTTATATTCTGGTGTACCCGGCTCTGGTTCATAACGATATTGCCAACCGGTTAATGGCGGTAAGCTGACTAAGATAGACTCAATACGCCCGTTACTTTGTAAGCCAAATAAGGTACCACGGTCATAGACGAGGTTGTATTCAACATAACGGCCACGGCGATAAAGCTGAAAATTACGCTGCTCTTCAGTGACCAGTAGCTGCTTACGCTTCTCAAAAATAGGCAGAATACCGTCTAGATAGCCTTGACCAACTGCCTGCATAAATTTAAAGCAAGTCTCGAAATCCCAGCCATGACTTTCGGTATTGACATCATCATAGAATAGACCGCCAACTCCGCGCTGCTCATCACGGTGACGTAGATAGAAGTAGTCGTCACACCATTCCTTGAAGTCAGGGTAGACACTATCACCAAAAGGCGCGCATAAATCATGACACACTTGATGCCAATGCACGCAGTCTTCTAATACTGGATAAAATGGCGTCAAATCAAAACCGCCGCCAAACCACCAAATCGGCGCTTCGCCTTCTTTTTCTGCCACAAACAGACGCACGTTAGCATGGCTTGTGGGTACGTGTGGATTGCGCGGATGCACAACCAATGACACACCCATAGCTTGAGCGGTACGGCCTGCAATATCAGGATGGCGAGCAGTAGCAGATGCTGGCAGGTTATTAATCTGGATATGACTGAACATCACGCCTGCTTTTTCAATGACTTTACCGTCGGCCATAACGCAAGAACGGCCACCACCGCCTTCAGGACGCTTCCAATCATCAGCGATAAAGGTTGCCGTACCGCCGCCATCTACTTCTTGTTGTTCTAGCGCCTTGCAAATGTCGGCTTGTAGCGTCACTAAAAACTGACGAACCCTTTCGATATCTTGTGCCGTTGGGTTATTCCCATCGCTCGCATTCGGGTTAGCAATATTTGGATTCTGATTACCGTTTTGTGAGGTCATACTAGGCTCCGTTTACGTGTTTTGCGACGTTTGATGTATCTGGTCTAAGAACCTGTATTCACAAGCTATAATTGGCTCTTTTTGCCTAAAACAAGCCACTACTTTGTTAAAATTCGGCTCGAATAGAATGACTATTCAACCCAATTTTGCCTCGTATTGTCTCATTTTATTCTAAAAATACCATAACTGTAGCTTATGAATACAGGTTCTAATAAGAAGTGATGGCTCAGCGCGACCTCTGATTGTTAATCAGAGGTCGGCTTAAACACCAATGATGATATGTCATTAGCAAGATAATGGCCCATACGCTCACGTTTTGTGGCCAAATAATCCACATTAAACGGGTTTAGCCCCACTACTAGAGGAATACGCTCGACTACTTCAAAGCCCAAATCTTCTAGATAGCTTAATTTTTCAGGATTATTGGTCATTAGGCGCAGCTTGCTTACACCCACATGGTCAAGCATCGGTTTACACATCTCATAAGTACGCGCATCAGCCGGTAGCCCTAACATTAAGTTCGCATCTAAAGTGTCGTGACCTTGGTCTTGTAAAGCATAAGCACGTATTTTATTGGTCAGACCAATGCCGCGGCCTTCTTGACGCAGATACAAAATAGCGCCGCAACCTTCGGCTTGAATTGCTTTCATAGTCGCATTTAGCTGTGGGCCACAGTCACATTTTAAAGAAGAAAACGCATCGCCGGTTAAGCATTCAGAGTGAATACGCACCAATGGCGCTTTTGGGTCGGCAGAGTCTGTTTCTTTGTCATCAGGCAAGGGTAGACCGCAGGTTAGCAGTACGTGCTCTTGGCCGTCATCATTTTCAAAGACATGAATATCAAATTCGCCATGCGCTGTAGGCAACTTGGCCTTGCTGACAAAGTGGTAGGGTGAAGGGATCGTATTTTTCAAGGATTTTTGAGACATTACAGACCTAAATAGTCATATTCGTGAATAAGAGTGAGCGTTAGGTTGATAATTTTAAAAAGCGTGACGCTGTCTTATCTAAGGTTCTTTTAGATATATATAGGGGCACTGCTGCGAGAATTAAATTAAAAACATAGAAAATTCACATATGAAACAGGATGACTAAAGCGTTAAATGAAAAAAAATGCTATTATGCCATACTCTTAATTCTGATACAGTGTTTGCTTAAGTCAGGCTCAGTAATATTACTAGGGTTTGTTCTTATGTGCTTACTATATATTTATTATTTTGGTAAAGGCTGTATATCGTACCCTGTTGTTATCACTGGTTGCTAAGACTCATCACACCTGTAATGAGGGTTGGATACGCTTTTAGCTTATCTAGGGTAGATGATTGAGGCGATAGTAAGCTTGTATGCTGGTGCAGAAGATGCACAGCTCTGATATCTTATAAGGGTGCCTTAGCGATATCAGGCAGATTATTTCTACACATATTCATTCACGCTGATGCTACCAAACAGTCAAGCAGAGGTTTTCTATCTCGACTGTCGGCCGCCCTGATATGACACTGTAATATCAACTGCCGAAGTAGTGTCGCTACAATAAGATTAGTAGGTTTTGTAAGGTCTATGCAGCAATCATCTAACCCCACTACGCCCGTGTCTGCGCCTTCGCAAAAAGTTAATTCATCGCCAAAAGGTGATACAGATAAAGGCTTAAGTGATGCTGCGAAAAAGGTGTCCGCAGGGATGCGCTTATTTAGCGACATTCCTACTGTGCGTCCAATCACACCTATATTAGATAGCATAGACTCGCCTGCTGATTTAAAGCCATTAAACCAAGAGCAACTATTAACCCTTGCCAACGAGCTGCGTGAATACTTATTGTATTCAGCCGGTCAAAGCGGTGGACATTTTGGTGCAAATTTGGGCGTGGTTGAATTGACCATTGCTCTGCATTATGTATTAAATGCACCTAATGACAAGCTGGTCTGGGACGTGGGACATCAAGCCTACGCACATAAGGTGCTAACCGGTCGCCGTGATCGTATATCGACCATTCGCTCGAAAGATGGATTAACTGCTTTTCCAGAACTTCAAGAGTCAGAATACGACACCTTTGGTGTTGGACATTCTTCTACTTCTATTTCAGCCGGCTTGGGCATGAGTCTTGCCCTGCGTCATTTAGGCAAGCAAGCAAAAGTCGCCTGTGTGATCGGCGATGGTGCGATGACCGGCGGGATGGCCTTTGAAGCCATGAATGATGCGGTGCAACAAGATGCCGATATCATGGTCGTATTGAACGACAATGATATGTCAATCTCTCAAGCCACGGGTGGGTTCTCGAAGCATCTAGCTGTCTTGTGGCAGCGCGGTCTGGCAATTGATATCGATAAGTCAGGTAATCCTGTTTTAACTAAGCGTACCATTGACAGTGCAGACAAGCGTTTCCGTCATTATGTGCATATGGCAAATGGTGCTATTAACGATTGGTCAGCGCGCATTCCTAACAAAATCATTACGAAAATTGCCAAGCAGTTTGCTGAGGGCACCATACCACGCCCAAGCGATCTTGAAGGGCTGCCTGATAAAATTGCCAATAAAATCGTAGATGACTTATTTGCAGACAACTTATTCAAAGCAATTGGCTTCAAATATTTTGGCCCTTTTGATGGGCATGATGTGGTTAAGCTCACACAAGTATTGGAGCGCGCTAAAAACTTGAAAGGCGCGGTACTGGTACATGTGCATACCGTTAAAGGTAAAGGCTTTGTACCTGCAGAAGCTGACCCTGTTGGCTACCATGCTATTAGTAAAGCCCCCAAACAGTCAGAAGCAACTGTAGAATATGACAAAGCCGATAAGGCATCTGCTGAGCCCATTCACAAAAAGAAATATTCCCAAGTATTTGGTGAGTTTATTTGTGATAAAGCGGCTACCGACGCTAACTTAATGGCAATCACGCCTGCAATGGAATCAGGCTCTGGTATGACGGAATTTGCTCAAAAATTCCCGAAACGTTTTTTTGATGTGGCGATTGCAGAGCAGCATGCAGTGACTGTGGCAGGCGGTATGGCAACCCAAGGGGTTAAGCCGATTGTCGCTATCTATTCAACCTTCTTGCAGCGCGGTTATGATCAGCTTATTCATGATGTAGCACTACAAAATCTTGATGTGATGTTTGCAATCGACCGTGCCGGATTGGTCGGTGAAGATGGCGCAACCCATGCTGGCGTATTTGACCTAGCCTATATGCGCTGCGTGCCAAACCTAGTGATTGCTACGCCCAAAGATGAAAACGAATGTTATCAATTATTAAATACTTGTTATGAATATAAAGGCGTAACCGCAGTCCGCTACCCAAGGGGCACAGGTCCTGGAGTTGCTATAGATAAGCCTGCGCAACAATTTACGGTGGGTAAAGCTGTGATAGATGCAGTTTATCATTCTAATAACACAGCTGATCAATCAAATGTAGATGAAGTAACCAAAGTTGCTTTATTAGGCTTCGGCTCTATGGTCGCCACAGCGCATCAAGCCGCTCAGAATCTTGTCTCAGCAGATAATAACGATAGCAACCTTGAGATTAGCGTGGTCAATATGCGCTGGGTCAAGCCGCTCGATAGCGAGTTGTTAGATCAGTTGATTGATCAAGGTTATACTTATATTGTGACCTTAGAAGAACATGTGGTTATGGGCGGTGCTGGCAGCGCAGTCAATGAATATTTGCTGAATCAAGCATCAAATGTTGCTGCTAATTTACGTATCAAAAATATCGGTATTGCCGATGAATTTATTGCTCATGGCAGTCATGATGAACAATTAGCAGACTGTGGTTTGGATGTCGCTGGCGTGACAAATAAGCTACAACAGATGCTACATCTTAAGTAGAATAGATTAACCGCTGCTCTTTTATCACCTTATGTCCTCTCTATTTTAGAATGGATATTAGCTAAATAAACGAGCAGCACTCATCAGTTATCTATGATGAGCATTCTACTACATATACCCATCAGGCAAGGTGGCTGACTTTTATTATCAACTACCCTTAGCCGTAAATTTAATCAAACCTCCAACTGACACTTCAATACATCTCGTAAAGTAAATAGGAAAATTATGGAACCAATGGTCGTCATTGCAGCCCGTGCTGCTGAAAAAGTAGGTGCTGAACTTCTTAAAGCGCATCAAAATCGTCATAAAATTGAATTTGATACTGAGTCTAAAGGTCTTGAGGGTTTAGTGACTAAGATTGATCGATTCAGTGAAGAGCTGACGATTGAAACCTTAAAGTATAACTACCCTAATCATTCATTCTTGGGTGAAGAGTTTGGTTTGCAAGAAGGTCAAGGTAGCGACGCTGAGTGGTGCTGGGTTATTGATCCACTTGATGGTACGCATAACTTTGTACACGGCGTTCCTCACTTCTGTATCTCTATCGCTGTACAGCACAATGGCGTTACTGAGCATGGTGTCGTTTATGATCCTATCCGTGATGAGATGTTTTCAGCCAGCCGTGGTAAAGGCGCACGGTTAAATCAGCGCCGTTTACAAGTTAGCCAACGCAAAACTATCGAGGGCGGCTTATTTACTACCGGTCATCCACTTGAGCGTCAAGAAGGCGATAAAGTGGTGTCTTATGCCAAAGAGCATTTTGCGACCTTGCAAAAAATCGCTGAAGAAGGCGGTCAAGTACGTCGTTTAGGCTCTGCTGCATTAGATTTATCTTATGTTGCGGCCGGTCGTTTTGACGGTTACTTCGAGATGAAGTTAAAGCCTTGGGATATCGCAGCAGGCGAGCTTTTAGTAAATGAGGCACGCGGTGTGGTGGTTGACCACAACGGCGCACACAATGCGATGGAAACAGGCTCTATCTTTGCTTGTAACGTGAAGCTATTAAAACCATTGATGAAAATGGTTGTACCAACGTGGGGTAATGCCGTTCGCGGTTAAGACCACTGCGTTACTAATGCCCATCTGGGTCATTAGTAACGGTATATAAATGTTAAGAAACCCCGCGAATTCTATTTGAATCTGTGGGGTTTTTTATAGATATTATTGGTAATGCGCTATCGTTGACAGCAGCAGTTATTAGTAGTCATCTTTAAAATGATAAACTCATTGATAGAATAAATTATACGGGTGGATTGTCATCTGATACCGAGGATACTCTTATGAAAAATAGCGCATTAACCGCCTTAATATCTACGACTTTATTACTAACAGGGTGTGGTTTAGGACCTGAAACAGAGTCTAAAGAAACAGGGTCGGCAAATACCGAAGAAGTCGCGCCACCCGGACATCAAAAAATGACCCGAACCTCGTCAGGCTCTCATACCGAACTTACCAAGAAGCCAAACTTTGATATCAGTGTGCAGACTTATGGTGAGACGCTTAACAAGCTACTGCAAGAGACAGAGTTTGCAGACAAAACTATCACAGATTTGTCAGAAGGTGATAGCGACAAGGTATTTATTACCGACTATACCCATCAGATCAGCGTTGTCGGTGAGGTAAGTGAAGACGACAAATTAGAAGATTTAACCTATACCATGCCGGTAAATGACAGCATCAAGACCGAAGCAAACTCATTAATTGAACTCACTGCGGCTTCTATGCAGGTATTGAATACTAACGTCGATGCCAATCAGGCGAAAGAGTCAGTTTCAAAGCTTATTAATCAAGTAATCGCTAATTTTGAAGAGACCAGTGAGCAGCAACAAGCGGTGAGCGTAGTGGAGGACAAGGTATATGTCGCGCAGATATCAGACAGAGGATTAAGGTTTTTGATTGAGCCTGCTGAAGATAGCCGATTTGCTCAATAATTTTATGTCTGTCTCGTCCTAAAATAGGTTGATGATTTAAAACAAGCCAGATACCCCGTGTATCTGGTTTTTTCTATGCAGAACACCCATAACTTTGATGAAACTCGAAAGGCGTTCTCATATTCAAACTTAAATGCGGTCTCATATGATTATAAATATAAACCGACTCATCAACGAGCACTCTTAGCTCATCTAACGTATTACACTGATGAATTAAAAACTCATCCTTTAAAATGCCATTAACGCGTTCAGCTAAAGCATTTTGATAACAGTCATAGCCATCTGTCATAGACGGTCTAATGTTGTTCTTCTCAAGCACGTCTTGATACTCTTTAGCACAATACTGTAAACCTCTATCAGAATGATGAATGGCATCATGCTGATAG